>DASTNU010000278.1:0-2433 GCA_035720605.1 Longimicrobium sp.
CTGGACGCGAGCTCCGGCGTCGTCTTCGAGGACGGGGGCGATGGCTTCACCTGCGGCTCGACGGGCAAGCCGCCGATCCCGCTGCCGCGCCCGCGCGGGCGCCTGGCGCTGGACAAGGTCGTCGCCGGCTGAGCACCGACGGTCTCCGCAGACCGAAACCGCGCCTCACCGTTCATGGGTGAGGCGCGGTTCTCGTTTTCGACGGCGTGGTCCGCCGGTTGTCAGCCGCCGGGCTCCAGGGCGGCGAGGCGCTGGCGGACGCGCTCGATGGTCTGGGCGTGGCGGCGCGGGGCGCGCTGCAGGTAGGCGCGGTACATGGGGATGGCGCGCTGCGGCTGGCCCAGGTTGTCGTACGCCAGCCCCAGGCGCAGCGGAACGTCGGCCCAGAACGGCTCCAGGTCCAGCGCCGACCGGAACTCCGCGGCGGCTTCTTCCAGGCGGCCGGCGGCGTAGAGCGCGTTGCCGTACTCGTACCGCACCACGGCGTCGTCGGGGGCGATCTCCACGGCGTGCGACAGGTGCTCCACCGCCTCGGCGGGGAGCCCGGCCTGCAGCGACAGGCGCGCCAGCCCCATCCACGCCGGGTACCAGGCCAGGTCCTCCTCCAGCGCCCGCTGGAACGCCTGCCGGGCCTGCCCGCTGTCGCCGCGCGCCTCGTACAGCAGCCCCAGGCCGTGCTCCCAGACGGACTTGGCCTCGTAGACGTACGCCACCCGCTGCTGGTCGCGCCGGCGCAGGGCGGTGAGCAGCGTCTGCAGCTCCACGATGGCGCTGTCCACCTGCCCGGCGCCCACCCACGACAGCGCCCGGTAGTGCCGAAAGCGCAGGTTGCGCTCCGGGTCGCGGCGGACCATGCGGCCGAAGATCTGGGCGGCCTCGCGGAAATCCCCCTCGCCGTAGTTCATGAACGCCGCCGTTCCGTCGTCCCACCACAGGCGGCGGCCCAGCATGGCGTACAGCGCCATCTCCAGCCCGCGGTGCACGAACGGGTTGCGGACGTGCGCGCGGTGGTACAGCAGCTCGTTGCTGATGACCTGGGGGCGGCGGCGGATCTCTTCGTCCTCCTGCAGCAGGGCGATCCAGGAGCCCTGGTCCTGCGCGTAGAAGGTGGCCCAGCGCCCCAGCAGCGGCTCGGCGCGGGTGGGGTCCAGCCGCGCCGCCCATTCGAACGCGGCCTGCGCCTGCCGCGGCTGGCGCTGGAACAGCCGGTCGCCCAGGGTGAACCAGCTCTCCCAGTCGTTCGGATCGGCACCGCGCCCCAGGCTCAGCCCGTCGGGCTGCGCGGAGAGCGGCGCCGCGAGGGAGGATGCGGCCAGCGCCAGCGTGATGATCGGCCTGCGCATGATGGTCTGAGGTCGTCTGCGGTGATGGTGAATGGCTCAGCGGCCGCCCTGCGGGGTGCCGGCGCCGGCGAGGGTGAAGCCCTCCGGCGCAGCCGGCGGTTCTTCCGGCGGCGTGTAGAGATCGATGTAGAGCAGCACGGGCCGGTCCAGCCCCTGGTACTGCACCTGGTAGGCGTCCAGCATTCCCGCGCCCTGCGGGCTGTGGGGCGTGCGGAACTGGCAGCAGCTTCCCAGGCGGGAGTAGCGCACCGGCTGCCCGGCGGGGCCGCGCAGCCCGTCCAGGTAGCGCCGCTGGTTGGCCGCGCCGTTCTCCGTTCCCCCGCCGACCCGGATGGGGTTCCGCTTGCCGTAGCCGAGCTGGTCCGACTCTTCGCGCGGGTCGGGCCGCCGGGCGTGCTCCGGCAGTTCCTCCAGCGCCTGCTCGATCCCCGCCGCGATGGTCAGCTGGGCCGCCATCGCCAGGGTGCCGGCCGCCTGTGCCTGGTCGGCGCGCGGCTCCCGTCCGGAGAGATGCGCCACGTGCGTCTGGAACGACACCGCCGTGGAATCGCCCTGCGGCTCGAGCTCCAGGTACAGCTGCGCGGCCAGGGAATCCCGCCCGGACTTCCTGTCCAGGAGCGGCAGCGTCAGCAGTCCGGCATCCAGGAACCGCGCCCGGATCGTGTAGCCTTCGCGCTCCAGGCTCCGCAGCGCGGCCAGGTACACCGCGCGGGGTGAAGCCCCGTAGGACACCGCGATGTTGAACGGCTCCGGCGCATCCTGCGCCTGCGCGGGCACGGCGGCCAGCAGGCCAAGCAGCGGGGCGAGAAGGAGTATGCGCATGGGCCGGCCGGGGCGGAGGGAACAGACGGCGTGCGATGAAGGATACGTCAGGATTGCAACGCACCGCAACGGATTTTCTTGACGGCGGATGGTGCGGGAGGGAGGACAGCGGAGCCGGATCGCCGTGCCATTGCGGAGCGGTCGGATCGACCTCTGGAGATCGCGATGCCCCCCTGCGCGAATCCCGGTGCGTGCCGCCCGCCCGCAGGATGACGACGCGTCGTGATGCAAGCTGTTGAAGCCCCGCGCAGTTTGCGGGCGTTCCGCC
>DASTNU010000279.1:0-2934 GCA_035720605.1 Longimicrobium sp.
AGGGACACCCGGTCGTCGTGCTTCCCACGGGCGAGAAGGCGGTGGTGCGGCGCTACCACCGCGGCGGGCTGATGCAGCGCGTCAACGAGTCGCGCTACTTCGGCGGCAACCGCGCCTTCGACGAGCTGCGGGCCACGGAGCGCGCCCGCACCGGCGGCGTGCGGACGGCGCGGATCCTCGCCGCGGTCGAGCGCCCGCGCACGGTGGGCTACACGGCGCTGCTGGCCACGCTGCTCATCCCCGGCGCGCGGGACGCGGCGGCGTGGCTGGCGGAGGTGGACGAGGACGCGAAGGCCGGGATGCTGCGCGAGGCGGGGCGCCAGCTGGCGGCGATGCACGCGGCGGGCGTGGCGCACCCCGACGTGCACCTGCGCAACCTGCTGGTGGCGGAGCAGGACGGCGCCGGGCCCGAGGTATGGCTGCTGGACTTCGACAAGGCGCGGGTGCACGCCGCCGCCGTCCCCCGCGCCCGCCGCGCCGAGGACCTGCGCCGCCTCGCCCGCTCCGCCCGCAAGCTCAAGGCGGACGTGGGCGCCGAAGGCTGGGCGGCGCTGAAGGAGGGCTACGGCGACGACTGGCCTTCCGGCGTGGAGCTGCGGTAGCCCCGCAGCGCCAGCGCCACCTTCCCCATCACCTGATCCACGGTGATGCGCCCCATCCGCCCCGCCCGGTTGGGCGCCGACACCGGATAGTCCTCTCCCGGCTCCCCGAACGCATCGACCAGCAGCTCCCCGAAGCGGCGATACGGTCCGTACCGCTTCGGATTCGTGTGCCCCATCAGCGCCACCGCCGGCGTGCCGAGCGCGACGCTCAGGTGCAGCGGACCGGTATCCGGGCTCACCAGTACGTCGGCGCGATGGAGGAGGTATGCCACCCGCCGCAGGTCCCATTCGCGCAGGTCCAGCGGGGGATGCGACGCGGCGGAGCGGATCGCCGCGGCGGCCGCCTCCTCGCGGTCCGAGCGCGCGCCCACCAGCACCGTCCGCGCGCCGAAGTCCGCCGCGACGGCGTCCGCCAGCGCGGCGTAGCGCTCCGCCGGCCACTCCTTCTCCGCCTTCGTCGTCCCCACCACCAGCGCGATCGTCGGCCCGGGGGCGTCCGGCAGCAGCGGCGCGTACCGGCTCCGCTCCTCCTCCGTCGGCTCCAGCCCCCACTCCAGGCGGACGGGAACGTCGAGGAAATCCAGGAACTCCAGGAACTCGTCCTGCACGTGCGCGCGCGGCCGCGGCGGCAGGCGATGCGTGCTGAACAGCCAGGTCAGGTCCCGCGCCCGCGCGCGGTCGTAGCCCACGCGCACCGGCGCCCGCGTCAGCGCCGTGGCGATCCCCCCCTTGAAGTACGGCTGGAGGTTCAGCGCCACGTCGAACCGCCGCCGCGCGGTCTCCCGCCGCAGCTCCGCGAATCCCGCCATCCCGCGTTTGCGGTCGGCGACGATCACCTCGTCCACGGCAGGGTGGCCGCGCACCAGCTCCGCGGCGCCCGGCTGCATGATCCAGGTGATGTGCACGCCCGGCCGGTGCGCCCTGATGGAGTTGACCACCGGCAGGGTGTGCACCGCGTTCCCCACGGTGCTCATCATCACCACCGCCACGCGGTCCAGCGGCACGTTCATCGGCGGGGCCGCGTTCGTGGTGATGGAAACCAGCATCCGGCCGACCGCCAGGTGAGCCCTCCCCCGGCCTCGCCGAGGCTCGTCCACCCCCTCCCGCAAACTGCGCGGGAGGGGGCGTACACTGCGCGCCTGCTTCTGCGTGCAAGGCCAGGGGCAGGGTGGCCGATCTCCAGCAAAACTCGCCACGGCGCGCTGGAGCGTGATCGATGTCTACACCCTCTCCCACGCAGTTTGTGGGAGAGGGTGGCGAGCCTGAGCGAGCCGGGTGAGGGCCTCATCGGCGATACGTCCGCTGCCACAGCTCCACCTTCTCCAGCACCTGCTCCACGGTGATCCGCCGCGTGCGGCCGGGACGCTTCTGGATCGAGATGGGATAATCCTCGCCCGGGTCGCCGTACGCGTCCACCAGCAGGTCGCGGAAGCGGCGGTAGGGGCCCACGCGCTTCGGGTTGTTGTAGCCCATCAGCGCGATGGTGGGCGTGCCCAGGGCGACGGAGATGTGCATCGGTCCCGTGTCCAGCGACACCGTCAGCGCCGATCCCGCCAGGATCCCCACCAGCTCGCGAAAGGGCGCGCCCAGCGTGGAGTCGACGGGATGCTTCGCCAGCCGCATGATCTCGCGCTCCGTCTCCAGCTCCCGCGCCGAGCGCCCGCCGGCGAGCACCGGCTGCACCCCGTGCCGCTCCCACAGCACGTCCGCCAGCGCCGCCCAGCGCTCCGGCACCCACTCCTTCTCCGCGTGCGTGCTGCCGATGACGAACGTGGCGACGGGCCGGGCGAAACCCTCGAAGAACGTACGCTGCGCCTCCCGCTCGTGCGGCCAGGGGCCCAGCTTCCATTCCACTGGCTCGTGCGGCACGCCCAGCGCGTCCAGGAACTCGAAGTACTGGTCCTGCACGTGCCGCGGCTCGCGGGGCGGGATCTTGCGGTTGGTCACCAGCCAGTTCCCATCCCGCGCCCGCGCCCGGTCGAACCCCAGCTTGACCGGCGCATCCGCCAGCGCCGTGACGATGCTGGCCTTGAAGTAGACCTGCAGGTCGAGGACGACGTCGAAGCCCCGCCCGCCGAGCGCCTTGCGCAGCTCCGCGAACGCGCGCAGGCCGCCGCGGGGGTGGTGGATGATGATCTCGTCGACGTCCGGATGCCCGCGCACCAGCGACGCCGGCCCGCCCTGCAGCACCCAGGTGACGTGGATCGACCGATCGTGCCGCTTGAGCGCGGTGACGACGGGGAGGACGTGCACGGCGTCGCCCACGGCGCTCATCATCACGATCAGGACGCGGGCGGCGGGCGGCAGCGGAACGGCGGACAACGGGATCGGC
>DASTNU010000280.1:0-2946 GCA_035720605.1 Longimicrobium sp.
GCGCAGGCGGACTTCGTGATTTTGCAGCAGCGGTTTCAACCGCCGGGACGGGGCGCGGCGTGGCACAATGTCCACGCCGCAACGAGAGCCGGGCCTTGAATCACCCCAAAACACCAGCGGGGCGAGGGATGCGCTCCCCCGCCCCACCGTGCCTCCTCCATCCCGCTATTCCCTATTCCCTATTCCCTGGCCCCTCACCCTCACCCACCGACCACGCGGTAGGTAACGCCCAGCACGGGCGCGGAGTTGGGGATGGTGAGCTCGAAGCGCGACTGCTGGTCGCGGGCGGGCGGCGTGACGGTGACGGTGCCCGTGCCCAGCGGCCCGTCCGCCCCGTGCAGCGTGAACTCCACGGTCACCGGCGCCGTGGGGCCCGTGCCCACCGCGGTGCCGCGCACCTGCGTGTTCTCCGCCTCCACGTCGATGGTGATCCCCTCCAGCTGCACCGGCAGCGTCTCGCTCTGCTGGCTGATCTGCCGCGCCTGTCGCCCCAGCTCGCCCGCCTGGGCCGTGTTCCCGGCCTGCGTGGCCGCCTGCGACTGCCCCGCGTACGCGTTGTAGTACAGGATCCACGAGCCGTAGCTCAGCGGCGCGATCTCCGTGGCCCGCCGGGCCACCGGGAGCAGGTCCTGCCAGCGCTGCAGGTTGTTCAGCGCCAGGGCGTAGTTGTACCACGCCTCCGGGTTGTTGGGCAGCAACTGCGTCAGCTGGGCAAGCAGGGTGGCCGCCGCGGGCGACTGCTGGCGGTTCAGGTGCTGCGCGCTGGCCAGCACCAGGGCGTTCAGCGTGTTGCCGCGCGTCTCCATCCGCCCCTGCATCACCTCCACCGAGGTGTCGACGGGGAGCTCGTCGATGATCTGCACCACCCGCTGCCAGTGGCGCACCGCGTCGTCCGTCTGCTGCCGCTGGAAGGCGACCAGGCCCAGGTAGAACTCCGCCGGGTAGTTGGTGGGGTCCAGGCTGAGCGCCGTGGTGTACGCCGCCAGGCCGCCCGTGGTGTCCGCCGACTGGACGAGCCCGCTTCCCCGCTCCACCGAGAGCGCGGCCGCGCCGCGGCGCAGCCGGTCCACGTCGTAGGCGCCCAGCTCCGGGCACAGCTCCACCGAGCGGCGCAGCAGGCTGTCGGCGTCGGCGTAGTCCGCCACGCCCACCGCCGCCTGGCCGGCCAGGTAGTAGCCGTACGCGTTCCCCGGGTCCGCGGCGATGGCGCGGCCGGCCTGCTGGCGGGCCACCAGGTACTGCGCCTGCTGCAGCGAGTCGGCCATGGCGCCCATCAGCGCCAGCGTCCCCGCGGCGCTGTCGGCCACCGGCGTGGCGGCCAGGCGTCCCGTGGAGCAGACCACGTCCGGCGCGGGCACGGTGATGCGCGGCCCTCCCCCGCCGCCGCCGGTGCCCCCCGTGCCGCCCGCGCTGGCGCAGGCGGCCGAGAGCGCCGCAAGGGCCAGCGTGGCGAGCAGGCCACGATCGATCTTCATCTGCATCCTCCGTTGGGTGGAATGGGATCACGCTCCCCGCCGGGGGAGCGGCCTTGCGGGCCGGCGGCGGGCCGGCCGGTCGCTCAGTCCTCGCGGGCCACGCCGTCCGCCAGCAGGGCGCGGTACGCCTCCAGCGGCGTCATCCCCAGGCGCGCGGCCGCGCGCGCCACGTCGTCGAACTCCGGCTTGGCGCGCTCGCCGCCGCCGGGAAGGGAGCTGCGCTTGACGCGGATCTCCTCGCCCCGCCACCGCACCGTCTCTACCCGCCGCGGTAGCACCCGCCGCCCCGCGGGCCAGAAGCGCAGCCCGATGGTCGATCCCGCGCGGAAGAGCGCGGCGGAGACCGCGTCCAGCTTCTCCGGGCTCGCCAGCGCCTCGATGCGCACGCCGGGGCGCCCCTTCTTCATCACCAGCGGCTGCGCGGAGCAGTCGGCGGCGCCGGCGTCCAGCACCGCCTGCAGCAGCGTGGGCACGTACTCCGGCGTCAGGTCGTCCACGTCGCACTGCACCACGACGATCCCTTCGTCCGCCCCGCCCTGCGGCTCGATGAGCACCAGGCGCAGGCAGTTGGGGCGGTCCTGCGGGTCGCGCGTCCCCGCGCCGAAGCCGCTGGCCACCGGGGTGTAGGTGGCCGGCGGCGGCGCGCCCGCGGTGAGCGCCTGGACGAGCGCCGCGCCGGTGGGCGTGGTGCACTCGCCCTCGAACTCCGGGTCGCGCACGGGAACGCCCTGCAGGAGCTTGAGGACGGCGGGCGGGGGGACGGGAAAGTGCCCGTGCTCCATGTCCACCCAGCCGCGCCCCAGCGCCACGGGCCGCGTGTAGAACGACCTGGCGCCCAGCTCGTGACAGCCGGCCACGGCGCTCAGGACGTCCACGATGGCGTCCAGCGCGCCCACCTCGTGAAAGTGCACGCGCTCCACCGTGGTACCGTGCACGGCGGCCTCGGATTCCGCAAGAAGCGTGAACGCATGTACAGCACGGTCGCGCACTTCCGGCGCCACGCCGGTGCCTTCGATGATGCGCACCACGTGGTGCAGGTGGCGGTGCGCGTGCTCGTGCGGCAGCTCCAGCACCAGCCGGGTGCAGGCGATCCCCTTGCGGCTCACCCGCTCCGCGTCCACGCGGATGTCGCCCAGGTTCAGCCCGGCGACGAAGGAGCGCAGCCACTCCAGCGGCAGCCCCAGGTCCAGCAGCGCGGCGACGGTCATGTCGCCGCTGATCCCCGCGAAGGGATCGAAGATCAGTCCGCGCACCCGGCGTCCTCTATCGATGCGAATCGCCGGACGGCTGCCGGCGGGCCCACCTCACGCGCCGCGCCGCACATCCCTCGCCGCCGCTGGGCGGAGGCAACGAACTGCGGCGCGTGGATTTTAGGAGCGCGCCAAGGTAGGCGGGCGCGGGCGCGGCGTCAAATGTTGAGTGCGAGAGTGCGTGAGTGCGTGAGGGATGGATCATCGTACTCTGGACGAGT
>DASTNU010000281.1:0-3771 GCA_035720605.1 Longimicrobium sp.
GGCGAGGCGCTGCGCCGCCTGGTGCACCGCGCCGCCGCGCGGGTGCTGGAGCACCCCGACGTGCAGGCGGCCGCCGCGGCCATGGACGAGCAGCGGGAGCGCCGGGCCCACATCGTGATGCCGCCGGGGGTGGGCTTCCCCGCGGCCGTGCGGCACATGCGCGGCGAGACGGGCCGCATGCCGCGCAAGCGCACCCACTACCGCGTGGCGGGGGTCAAGGGACCCACGGAAGGCACCTTCGGCCGCTGGCCGGTGGAGCCGGGGGTGAACCGCGAGGTGGAGCGCGTGGGCGCCTACACGCCCACCAAGCAGCCGGGGATCAGCAAGGCGGGCTTCGTGATGGGCCGGCACGTCCCGGTCATGATCGCGCGGCTGCAGCGCTCTCTCGGGGTGTCGGGGCGCGGCCTGGCGGCCATCTTCCGGGACTTCGTGGCCACCGGCAAGCTGCCCAAGGGGCTCAAGGGCACGCAGGAGCGCGCCATCGCCCGCATCGCGCTGCTGATGTTCGGACGCGAGGGCGCCCGCAACCCCGGAACCGTGGCGCAGGCGGCCATGGTCGTCGACCTGGTGGGCTCCGGCAAGATGACCTGGGAGGGCGCGTTCGGAAAACAGGCGCACTGGGTGGCGCCCGGCGGGCCGCAGAAGGACACGGGCGGGCTGTTCGGCATGTCCATGCGCGGCGCGGAAAAGGCCGCCGACGAGCTGCAGCAGGAGGGGAGCCCCGACAGCGACCGCGTGCCGAAGGGCCGCAGCGAGAACGCGAAGGAGCTGGCGCGCCGCGAGATCGAGGTGGCCGAGCGCTGGCTGCAGCAGACCATGCAGGCGCACGGCCTCAAGGCCTTCCCCTCCCGGGCGGCCGCGGAGGAGTTCGTCTACGAGCGTCTGCTGGAGTTCTACCGCCTGCGGATCATCGCCAAGACCAAGGGCGGCGGCGGCAAGAAGAAGTGAACCCGTGAAGAGGGACGATGAGCGACACCATCCGCATTCCGCTGCACTCCTCCGTGAGCCAGGAAGACTTCGAGGGGGTGGCCTACACGGCCCGCTGGTCGATGGAGGCACTGCACCAGCAGACCGAGGAGCGCCCCTTCGAGACCGAGTGGTCCACGGCGGAGGGCGACGCCACCATCAACTACGTGCGCGATTTTCTGCTGGAGGTGGACTACGTCGTCGTTCGCGGCAAGGCCGCCGGCGCCACGGCGGAGCTCATCCGCTCGCGCCTTCGCACCGTCTCGGTGAAGGACGCTCTGGCCGCCGCAAAGAAGGCGCGCAGCGACGACGGCCGCCTGGGCGCGCTGTACCAGGCCGTGCTCGCCGCCGAATCCGCCGATCCGCAGGTGCTGGAGCTGCTGGAGAAAGCCCTGGCGGACGAGGACCCGGAGGTGCGCCGCGGCGCCATCTTCGCCGCCGGCTACGCGGAGTGGAAGGAGCTGAAGGAGCCGCTGGAGCGCGTGGCCCGCGACGACGCCGACGCCGAGATCCGCGAAGACGCCGCGGCGATGCTCGAGGGCCTGGGCAAGGTGTGGAAGTCCCGGTCCGGGTAACCGCGGATCTCTTCACGCGCAGCCGGCAGGTTGTTCTCCCGCCTGCCCGTGCTGTCATTCTGAGGGAGGCGCGCGCGCGATCCTGCCCTGTCTGGATCTGTGCGGCGCCGACCGAAGAATCTGGTTGCCGGAGTGCACGGACTCTGCCCGCGCGGGGCCGTGCACGGGCGAGATCCTGCGCTACGCCACCAGATCCTTCGGTCGCGCCCGGGCATTCCTGCGTGACGATGGTTGTGCGCGGCGCTCCCTCAGGATGACAGCGAGGGCAGGCAGGAAAAGAAAGCACTCCAGACCCGCGCGAGAAACGCAGCCTGTGCTACGCCGCCAGAAGCGCGCGGGCGCAGCCCGCCAGTCCGCGAAGGCGGACTTCGTGCCGTTGTAGCCGCGGTTTCAACCGCCTGGGGATGGTTTGCGGCCCAGAGAGAGCGGTCTCTCAACAGTCTCTCAGGATGACAGCGAGGGCGGGCAGGAACGGAAAGCACTCCAGACCCGCGCGAGAAACGCAGCCAGAATGACGGCGATCGCTCCGTGCGGTGTTTTCTACGCGGAAACCAGTCACCTTCGAACCGGCCTCGCGCCCGTGCCCCGTGCCCTCGTAGCCGCCGCCGCCGGACTCGGCGACATCCTCCGCGCCACACCCCTCGTCCGGGTGCTGGCGGGGCTGGGGCACGAGGTGGACGTGCTCCTCGCCCCCGACTACGCGGAGACGGCGGAGCTGCTGCGGGGCGCGCCGGAGATCCGCCGCCTGCTCGTCGTCCCTGCCGCAGGGCGGACGCCCTCCGGTCCGATCGACGGGCTGGACGGGACGCGCTACGGCGTCGCCGTCTTCACCCACTGGGCGCACCGGCTGGCTCCGCGCGCGGACGCCGCCCGCGTCCACCACTTCGGCCAGGCGGCGTGGCTGGCGGAGGGCGACAGCGCGTGCGTGGAGCGCATCGCCCGCGAGCTGGGGTGGACGGACGCCATCCCCCCTCCCTTCGCGATCGGCTCCGGACGCGCGTTCGACGTGCCTGCCGGGACGGTGGCGCTCCATCCGGGATGCAAGGCCGCGTGGCCGTGGAAGAAGTGGCACGGCTTCGCGGAGCTGGCGGCGGAGCTGCCGCGGGTGGTGGTGGTGGGCGCGGAGGAGGACCGCCGGACGGACGGGACGTACTTCCGCCATCCGTTCGACTGGCCGGATCACGTCCGCGACTTCACCGGCGCCCTGTCGCTGCCGGACACCGCGGCGCTGCTGGCGCAGTGCGCGGCGCTGGTCTCCAACGACTCCGGGCTCATGCACCTGGGGGTGGCGCTGGGGATCCCGGTCTTCGGCGTCTTCGGGATCACTTCCCCCGCGCGCGAGGCCATCCCCGCGCCCAACATGCTCCCGGTCACCCGCGGGCTCGCCTGCGAGCCCGCGTGCCGCCGGCAGCCGTGGGGCCGGCGCGACTGCGCCCGCCACCTGGAATGCCTGCGCACCCTGACGGGCCGCGAGGTGGCCGAGCGCGTCCGCGCCGCCCTGCCCGACCTCGACGCGTCCGTGTCCGCCCCGCGCGAAGCGCGCTCTCGCACTCTCGCACTTTCGCACTCTCGCACTGGTGTTCCACCGGGCGCACCACCCTCTCCATCTTCCTCCGCGCGACCGATGAGCGAGCTGTCGCTGGCCTACCACGGCTACGTCTCCGACCAGTCCGGCTACGGGCACACCGCCCGGGCCTACGTGCACGCCCTGCACCGCGCCGGCATCCAGGTGAGCGTGGTGGACCTGGCGCGGCGGCGGCACGCCCCGCCCGACCCGCTGGTGGCCTCGCTGATGGGGAGCGGCGCCGACGCCGACGTCCACCTCTTCCACGGCATCCCGCCGCAGTGGGCGCGGCTCGCCTTTCCCCGGCGGAACGCCCTGGGGATGACGGTGTGGGAGACCGACGCCATGCCCTCGCAGTGGCGCAACCCGCTCAACCAGGTGCAGGACGTCTGGCTCCCCTGCGCCTTCAACGTGGAGACGTTCGCCCGGGAGCTGGAGACGCCCGTCTTTCGCCTTCCCCACCCCGTGTTTCCGCCGCACGCCAACGGCGACACCCCCGAGGCGCGCTCCTTCCTGGAGGTGGAGGACGACCAGTTCGTCTTCTACGCCATCTTCGAGTGGCAGGACCGCAAGGGCCCGCACGAGACCATCGACGCCTACCTCTCCGCCTTCACCGCCGCGGACCGCGCCGTGCTGCTGCTGAAGACCGGCGCCGGCGCGGCCGAC
>DASTNU010000282.1:0-2510 GCA_035720605.1 Longimicrobium sp.
ACCCGTTCACCCGTTCACCCGTTCACCCGTTCACCCCTTCACCCCTTCACCCCTTCACCCCTTCACCCCTTCACCCAGGGGGATGGTGCAACGGCCCGTGCGCGCGCATCCTTACCGCCGCGGTTCACGTAGACCGGATGCCGATGAGGAAAGGGATGCAAGCAGAAGCTGTCTCGCCGCCGCGCCGGCGGTCGCCGCTGGTTCCCCTGTTCGCGGGGCTCGCGCTGTCGCTGCCGTTCCTGTGGATGCTGCGCTCGCACCCCGACGGCGCGTACGACCTGCTGGCGCTGTTCCTGGCGCTCACCGGCGGCATCTACTTCGGCGCGGCGCTGCACGGGGGCAGCCGTCGAAGGGTGGCGCTGGAGGGGCTGGCCGGCGCGGGGATGGTGATCCTGGGCTTCCTGGGGCTGGCGTGGACGCCGCGGTGGATCGCGCTGGGCTTTCTGCTGCACGGGGTGTGGGACCTGGCCCACCACACCGGGGCGGTGAAGCACGGCGTCCGCCGCTGGTTCCCCCCCTTCTGCGCCGCGTGGGACTGGGCCGTCGCCGCGCTGATCTTCTGGTACAGCTGAGCGGCGCGGGCACGTACGCAGAAGGACGCGGAGGATGATCATCCCCCGCGTCCTCGCTTTCCACCCACACCACTCACGCACTCACGCACTCACGCACTCACGCACTCGCGCACTCGCGCACTTCTCACTGCGTCGCGACGATCCTGTAGACGGCGCCGCCGTGCGCGACCACGTACAGCTCGCCGCGCCCGTCCTCGCCGAACGACGAGACGTTGCCGACGTTTTCCAGCTCCCACTCGCGCGCGTCGGCCACCAGGCCGTTTGCGTAGCGAAAGCTGCGGATCCAGCCGTTGCAGTAGTCCGCGTAGAAGTAGTGGCCGCGCAGCGCGGCGATGTCCTGGCCGCGGTACACGAACCCGCCGGTGACGGAGCATCCGTCCGCGTGGGTGTACGTGGCCACCGGCCGCGTCAGCCCCGCCTGGCTGCACCCGGACGCCGGCTCGAAGCAGTCCGTTCCCTCCATCACGTCCCACCCGTAGTTCACCCCCGCCTGGGCGGCGGGAACCACGTTCACCTCCTCCAGCCGGTTCTGCCCCACGTCCGCCAGGTACAGCAGGCCGGCCGTGCGGTCGAAGGCGAAGCGCCACGGGTTGCGCAGCCCCAGCGCCCAGATCTCCGCCCGTCCGTCCGTGCGCCCCGCGTAGGGATTGCCGGCGGGGATGGCGTACGGCCGCGCCGCGTCCACGTCCAGGCGCAGCAGCTTGCCCAGCAGCTGCATGGGGTCCTGCCCCGTCTCCTGCGGATCGCCGCCGCCGCCCCCGTCGCCCATGCCGACGTACAGCCTGCCGTCCGGCCCGAACGCCAGCTGCCCGCCGTTGTGGTTGGCGAACGGCTGGTCGATGGCGATCACCAGCTCCGCCGACGCGGCATCGGCCACGTTGCGGTCGGCGCTCACCCGGAAGCGCTCCACGCGGGTGTCGCCCTGCAGATCCGTGAAGTTGACGAAGAAGGTGCCGTTCTGCGCGTACTGGGGATGGAAGGCGACGCTCAGCAGTCCCCGCTCGCCCCCGCTCCCCACCCTGGCGCGGATGTCCAGGAACGGCGTCGCGAGCAGGGTGCCGTTCTCCACGATGCGGATGCGGCCCGGCTGCTCGACGATGAAGAGCCGCGCGTCGCCGGAGGGCGCGGCAAGGTGGACGGGGGACTGCAGGCCCTGCACCACCCGCTGCAGGCGGATGGCGGCGTCGCCGGGCGGCTCTCCGTTGGAGGGCCCGTCGTCGCAGGCCGCGGCCGCGAGCAGGCAGGCCAGGATGTGCGCTCTCATGCGGCCTCCGGGGGCAGGTCGTGCGGTTCGTCGTGGCTGGTCCCCTCCAGCGGCTCGTCCTCCAGCACGCCGCGGGCGTCGGCCTCGCGATGCCACGGCACCCGCACCTTCACGCCGAACTGCGAGATGCCCTGGAAGCCGGAGCCGAAGATGGCGGTGCCGGGGCCGCGGTCCACGTGGGCGGGAATGCCGGCCTCGCGCAGCGTCTCGGCCGCGAAGTCGGCCTCCCACACGGCTCCGAACGTCGCCACCACCACCCACGGTTCGCTGCGCTCCGCCATCTGGCTCCACGCTCCTGCGGGTTCTGCCGCCGCCGGGGACGGACCGGGCGGCACGTTCTGGATGGTAGCCTTTCACCCGCCGGGGCGTCAAAGGTTCGTCCGGGGGGAAGAACGATGGGGAGGGCCGGCGCCGCCCCCGGCGGTTGAAAACCGCTGCTGCAAGGTCACGAAGCCCGCCTCCGCGGACTCGCGCGGGCAGGATCGCGACGCCAGGAAGGCCACGAGGTTCGGGACGGTAGATTCCTCAGTCGGCGCCACGGAGTGCGGCAGGGGCAGCCACGGTGCGGCGCCTCCTTCGGAATGACAGGATCGGAGCGCCGCAACTCACGCACTCACGCACTCACGCACTCACGCACTCACGCACTCACGCACTCACGCACTCACGCACTCACG
>DASTNU010000283.1:0-4365 GCA_035720605.1 Longimicrobium sp.
CCAGGCTGGGCGCCAGCGCGGGGCTGGCGGGGGCGGGGAGGAGGGACGACACGGCCGCGGAAAGGCCGTTCAGTGCGTCCGTTTCGATGCTGGGCACGCGGGTGGACGGGTATGGGCGAACGGTGGCCGGGCGCGGACGGCAGGGGGGACGCGCGGCTGCGTGGGTGGATCAGGGACGGACGGGGTGCCGGAAAGGCGCCGGCGGGTGTGGATCAGCGGTCTTGCAGAACGTGCGTCGGGTGAGGCACACGCCCGGAAGGGGCGCGGTGGGTCGGGAGCGCAGGCTCCTGCCCGGGGCTGTGGCAACCTGGATGCCCGCGCGGGCCAGCGGCGTCTGTTTCCCTCATAACCCGTTTCCGGGGTGCGCGTTGGCCGGCCCCCTGCCTTTCGAGGTGCCTGGCACGGATCGTCCGAAACTGTACCATGCACGTCCCGGGGCTGGGACGTTTTCTCCACTTTATCCCCTGGATGCCCCCGCGGTCAGCCGTAGGATGGCTCGTGCCCGCCGCGGCCCTGCCACTTGATCGAGCCCCGTCTCCCGCTCTGATGGAAACGAAGCCCCGGCGCACGATGCGCCGGGGCTTCGTCGTTCCGTGCGACAAAAGGCCGTGCCGCCAGCCGGCGGGGGTGAGCCGCAATCCCATGAACCGGGCTGTTACCGCCAGGCCGTCAATTTTTTCCAACTCTGCGCGTTTACAAAAACGATGGTACTTTTTTAGCACGCGCCGTTTGCGCCGAAGCGGGCGCACGGCTGGAAAGTTCTGGTCCCCGCGGCACGCTTCGGCGAGGGGCGTGTATCGCTTCGCCCGTGCTGTCCCGGAGCAAGCCCTCAGGTTGCATGGCCAAGCCAAGAAACGGATCGGCGCCCGATCGCTCGCCGCCCGCGATACAGCGGGAGGCCCGCGTGGCGCTCGCGGAGAAGACCCCCGGGAGAACCAGCGCGCTCATCGTGGACGACGAGCCGCTGGCCCGGCAGCGGATCCGCGAGCTCCTGGCCGGGGCGCCGTGGATCGAGATCGCGGGAGAATGCTCCACGGGCACCACCGCGGTCGAGGCGATCCGGGAGGTGGAGCCGGGGCTGGTGTTCCTGGACGTGCAGATGCCCGGGATGAACGGGTTCGACGTCGTCCGGGCGCTGGGGCCGGACGCGACTCCGCACATCATCTTCGTGACGGCGTACGACGAGTTCGCCATCCAGGCCTTCGACGCGAACGCCGTGGACTACCTGCTGAAGCCCTTTCCCGACGAGCGCTTCTGGACCGCCATGGACCGGGCGCGGCTGCGCCTGCGGGAATCGGCGCCGCTGGACCCGCGGCTGTTCGACTGGCTGGAACACCATCTTCCCGCGCGGCCCAGGCAGTATCCCTCCCGCGTTCCGGTGAAGGTGCAGGACAGGTACGTCTTCATCCCCGTCGACGACATCGAGCGGGTGGAGTCTGCCGACAACTACATCTCGCTCCACGCGGGAACCCGCACCTACATGGTCCGGGACACGCTCACGCGGTTCGCGGAGAACCTCGACCCCGCCCGGTTCATGCGGGTGCGAAACTCCACCGCGCTCAACGTCGACAAGGTCCAGTCCGTGCGGGCCTGGTCGGGCACGCAGTACGAGATCACCCTCGTCTCGGGGACGGTGGTCCTGTCGAGCCGGGCCTACCGCGCGAACGTCCACGCCCTGATCGGGAAGCGTGGCGACGCGGGGGCGGAGCCGTAGGCCCCGGGAGCGCATGCACACGCCCCGCACCCGTCTCGATCGCCGGTCCCCGGCCGGCCGCGCGCCCGCTTCCGGGTCGCCCGGCACGGGATCGGGGGAACCCTCGCCTCGATCCCGTCCCCCGCTCCGCGCGTCCACGGCCCCGCGGACGCGGAATGACCGGCCGCAACCCGTGAGCTGACGCATTGGCGCCTTCACGTGCGCCCGGCACGCGGCTGCGGCGGGGCGTTCGCGCCGTCGCCGCCACGCTCCGGGCATCGCATCCCATCCCGTCGGTGCTCCTGGGCATCTGGGTGCTGGCGGGTGCCCACTGGATCTTCTCCTACCTCCGCCGCGCCCAGCTGGGCGAGGAGCTGCCGGCATCGCCGCTGCTGCTGGGGATCCTGGACCTGGCGTCGTGGGTGCTGGCGGCGCTGGCGGCGCTGGCGCTGCCGTGGGCGCGCCGCAGGTGGATCGTCCAGATTCCCCACCTCCTGGCGGTTTCGGCGCTGCTGGGCCTGGGCCGGCTCGTCTTCCTGCTGCTGGTCACCCCGCTGAACCCGGGACCTCTCTGGCCGGCCCTGGTGAGCCGGCTGCCGGGGCTGCCGTTCCACATGATCGCGATCGGCTCCCTGGTGGGCGCCGGGTACGCGATCCGCTTCTCGCTGGAGAACGCCCGGCACCGCCTGCAGCTGGACCAGCTGGAGTCCGGGCTCGCCTCGACGAGGTACCGCGCGCTCAAGAACCAGCTTCGCCCCGGCCTGGTGTCCGCGAGCCTGGACGACATCCACGGCCTCCTGCAGCGGGACCCGGGCCGGGCCCAGCAGGCGATCTTTCACCTGAGCGACGTCCTGCGCGCCTCCCTGCGCACCTTCGCCAAGGACCTGGTGCCGCTGAAGGACGAGGTGGACTTCACCCGGGACGTGCTCGCGCTGGGCGCGCGAAAGCCCACCGGCCCGCCCTCCGCCGGGTTCCACGTGGACCCGGCGCTCGACCGTGCCCTGCTTCCCCACCTCACCCTGTACTCGCTCGCCGAGGCCGCGGCCCCGCTCCGCTCGCGCTTCGAGATCCGGGTGGAGCCGGTGGAGGAGGGGGTGGAGGTTCGCCTTCGCGACCTGCGCGCCCGCTCCCGCGCGGAAGGCGATGCCGGGGGACGCGGGAGCCGCGGAGTGCGCCTGGAGGCGATCGATCGCCTGCGCGAGCGGCTGGATGCAAGGCTGCCGGGGAACTACACGCTGCGGCTTCCCGACCGGGGCCCGGACCTGGTCGTCCTGGGTCTTCCCAGGTTCCTCGCGAGCGAGAACGAGCAGGCCGGCTCCCCCCGTGAGCCGCCGTCTCCGGCCGTACCCGGGGAGGTCCCGCCTCCGGCACCGGCCGTGGAGACGGTGTCGTCGCTGAAGACGCTCCGGCACGAGCCGCGGCTCTTCCGGACCATGGCCGCGGTCTGGCTGGTCCTGGTGCTGGTCCTGATCGGCCTCTTCCGGCCGCCCATGCCCCCCGGGTACCAGCTCCTGCACGCGGCGCTGGCCCTGGCGGCGTGGCTGATGATCACCGTGGGCGGCTTCTGGATCGCCGACCGGTTCCCCATCGGGGGGAGCAGGCGGCCGCCGCTGCTCATGATCCTGGGGCTGAGCGGCGCGGTGGTCGTGGTCCAGTCGGTGATGCTGAGCGCCGTGCCCTGCCTGGTCATCGAGCTCGGCTGCGGGATCGATCCGACGCGGATCGCGCGGCAGGGAGGATTCCTGTTCTACGTGGGCGGAATCATCTCCACCGGCTACGCCGTTCAGCTCATCGAGCGGAACCGGCGGCTGGGCGCGGCGCGGTACCACGCCGAGTCGGCCCTGCGGGACGCGGAGCTCAACATCCTGGCCATGCAGCTCCGGCCGCACTTCATCTTCAACGTGCTGAACACGATCCAGATCCGCAGCCACTCCGACGCGGCCGCGGCCACCCGGCTCACCGTGCTGCTGCGCGAGCTGTTCCGGCGGTCCATCGCCGTCCCGCTGAACGGAGTGGTGCCGCTCGCCGTGGAGCTCAGCACGCTGGACCTCTACATCGCCATCGAGCGGGCGCGCTACCCGGACCGCGTGTCCACCTCGACGCGCGTCGCCGCCGGCCTGGAGCACGCCCTGGTCCCGCACTTCATCCTGCAGCCGCTGGTGGAGAACGCCGTCCGGCACGGCCTGGCGGGGAAGGACGAGGGCGGGCAGATCTGGATCGCCGCGGCCGCCGGGAGCGACGGCACCCAGCTGGTGCTGGAAGTACGCGACAACGGCAGGGGCGGCGCCCCGGCACCGGGGCCTAGCGGGGGCGTGGGGCTCGCGAACGTCCGGGCCCGGCTGCGGGCGCTCTACGGCGGGGAAGGACGGCTGGAGATCAGCGGCGGGGAGGGGGACGGGTTCACGGCCCGGATTCGCCTACCCCTGCGGTTCGATGCCTCCACCGCGGCCGCGCGGGGATAGCGCCCCGGGCCGGCGGACCAGACGCCACGGAAATGGTGCTGGATTTCCAGCGGTTTGTGCTGGCTGTCCCTTTCTTCTTGAGCCTTCCACGGCGTGGCCGATACTGTTTTGCGGCCGATGGAAGACCGAGAACGCCGACCCTGACCCCCGCGATTCATTCCCGCGGGCACGGATGAGGTTCCACTGAGCCGACGGAAATCCCGGGGCCGC
>DASTNU010000284.1:0-3525 GCA_035720605.1 Longimicrobium sp.
GTGCTGGACGTGGACGGCACCGTGGCGCTGTGGAACGCCGCGGCGGAGCGGCTGCTGGGGTGGAGCGAGGACGAGGCCGCCGGGCTGCGCGCCCCCTGCTGGAGCGAGGGAACGGAGCGGGTGATCGAGGCGGCGCTGGACGCCGCGGGAGCGGGCGGCGCGGCGCGGGTGGCGGTGGCGGCGCGGACGCGGGACGGGCGGGAGGTGGCGCTGGAGGTGTGCGCGTCGCGCCTGGCGGACGACGCCGGGGACCCGCGGGGGATGGTGCTGGCGCTCGCGTCCGCCGAGACCGGTGTTCCGGCGCAGGCGCCGGCGCGCCCGGCGTGGACCGAGGCGGAGATGCGGCGGGTGCTGCTGGCCGGCGGCGGCGCGGGCGACCTGGCGGAGCGGATGCGGGGAGGGATCGCGGCGGGGCTGTTCCTGGGCCACCTGCACGCCGGCGACCGGCTGCCCAGCATCCGCGAGGTGGCGCGCCACACCGGCGAGGACCACCGCGCCGTGAGCGCCGCGTACCGCCGCCTGGCCGCGGAGGGGGTGGTGGAGGTGCGCAACCGGCACGGGGTGCTGGTGGGGGCGGGGCCGGAGCCGCCGGAGATGCCCGCGCCGGAGACGGCGGCGTGGCTGGCGGAGGTGATCGGCCAGGCGGCGGCGCTGCAGGTGAAGGTGACGCAGCTCCCCGAGCTGGTGCGCCGCTGGACGGGCGAGGTGCCGGTGCGCTGCCTGTGCGTGGACGGCACCGAGGACGGGCTGGCGGCGCTCTGCGGCGAGCTGCACGCCCAGTGGGGATTCGACTCGCAGCGCTTCCTGGCCGGCGGGGCGGAGTCGTCGCGGCGCGACGCGCTGGCCGCCGCGGTGCGTGGGGCCGACGTGGTGGTGACCACGCCCTTCCACGCCCACGCGGTGGACGCCGCGGCGCGGGCGTCGGGCACCCCGGTGGTAGTGCTGGACGCGGACGCGGAGATGGTGGCGGCGGCGGAGTCGCGGCTGCGGACGGGGCCGCTGACGGCGGTGGTGGCGGACGCGCGCCACGGCGAGCGGCTGCGCTCCCTGACCGGCGGCGAGCGGCTGCGCGTGGTGCTGGCGGACGACGCCGAGTCCGTGGCGGCGCTGGACCCGGCGGAGCCGGTGCTGATGACGCGCGCGGCGCAGCAGCGGGTGGGGCGCCCGCTGCGGCTGCTGGCGCCGGTGACGCCCGCGTTCTCGGCGTCGCGGGCGCGGGAGCTGGCCGCCGTGCTCATCCAGCGCAACCTGCGCGCGCACCGCGCACCGGGGTGAGGCGGGCGGGCCGCCGCCCCGCTCGATCGCTGGCTGCAATCGGTACCGCCATTCCGAAGCAGGCGCCGCACCGCACCTGCCCCGCGGCAGGATCCACGGCGCCGACTGGGGAATCCTCGGTCGGCGCCACGCATCCAGCCACGGAAAGCCCTCGGGGGCGCCCCCCTCGGAACGACGGGTGGGCGCGACGGGGAGGGGGAGCCTGGCCTGGAAGCCGCGTGGCCGCGCCGCCACCGCGTGGTGGAACGGATTGTGTACGCTGCCGCGCACTACACGAAAATAGCCCGGTCGCACGCCGCCGCTCAGGCCGCCCCCGGAGGGAGATCCCATGGAGACGATCGCCGACCACGCGGATTCATTCCCCCGCAACCACATCCTCGCCGCGCTGCCGGCGGAGGACCGGGACCGGCTGCGCCCCGCCCTGGAGCGGGTGCGGATGGAGATCAGGGAGGTGGTCTTCGAGCCCAACCGCACCATCCAGCACGTCTGGTTTCCCGAGGAGGGGGTGATCTCCATCGTGGGGCTGATGGAAGACGGGTCCGGCGTGGAGACGGCGACGGTGGGGTGCGAGGGGATGGTGGGAGTGCCCGTGTTCCTGGGCGCCATGCAGATGGCCGGGCAGGCGTTCGTGCAGGTTCCCGGCGTAGCCTGGCGCATGCCCGCGGGGGTGCTGCGCGAAGAGGTGCGCCGCGGGGGCGCGCTGGCGCAGCTGCTGGGGCGCTACACGCAGGCGCTGTTCACCCTGGTGGCCCAGTCGTCCGCCTGCAACCGCAAGCACCCGGTGGAGCAGCGGTGCGCCCGCTGGCTGCTGATGAGCCACGACCGCGTGGACGGCGACACCTTCGAGCTCACCCAGCACTTCCTGTCGCAGATGCTGGGCGTGCGGCGCGCGACGGTGAGCGAGGCCGCCGGAGCGCTGCAGGCGCGCGGGCTCATCGAGTACACCCGCGGCCGCATCACCGTGGAGGACCGCGCCGGGCTGGAGGCCGTGGCGTGCGCCTGCTACGCCATCATCCGCGGCGAGTTCGCACGCATGCTGGAAGGGATGGCGCCGCCCACGCCGCTGGACCGCCTGCGCACCTCCGAACGTGGATTGAGCATCGTCGGCGACGGTGCGCCGCTGCGCGAGGCGGAGCTGGACTGATCTCGATCCGCAACCGGCAGGCACCCTCACGCGGCACGGCGGATCCTCCCGTCGCCGCCGCGGACGCAGCCGGACGGGGACCTGCGCGGCGCCTGCTCCGGCACGGCCCGGGCGGACGGCACGGGCGGTCACGGCGAGGGGTTCGCCCGGGGAATCGCGCGGCCCGATGGGCGGCGCAATCCAGGGACAGGAGAACCGTGGCATCACAGCGGGGACCGCGGGACGGCAACGCCTTTCACCGCGTGGTGGCGGAGGCCCGCGCACGCGTGGACCTGCTGCGCCGCCGCGTGCACGAGCAGGGACCGGGCGGCGACGCGACGCTGCTCGCGGAGCTGCTGACCGCCCAGGAAGAGCTGCAGATGACGGGGGAGCACCTCCGCCTGCAGAACGAGGAGCTGGCCCTGAGCGAGGCGGCGCTGGAGCGGGAGCGGCTGCGCTACTGGGAGCTCTTTCAGCAGGCCCCCGACGCCTACCTGGTCACCGACCCCGCCGGGCTGATCCTGGAAGCCAACCACGCCGCCTCCGCGCTGCTGAACGTTCCCGCCCGGCGGCTCATCCGCAAGCCGCTGGGCGTCTTCGTCCCCGGGCTGCTGCGGCGCGACTTCCGCACCCGGCTCACCCTGGCCGCGGAGCTGGGGCGGCTGGACGACTGGGAGACGGCGCTGCAGCCCCGCCGCCGCGACGCGGTGGAGGTCTCGTGCACCGTGGCGGCGGTGCGCGACGCGCAGGGCGGCGTGCAGGCGCTGCGCTGGCTGCTGCGCGACGTCACCGAGCGCCGGCGGGCGGAGGCGGACCGCGCCGCCCTGGCGCGCGAAGAGGCGGCGCGGGCCGAGGCGCAGCGGCAGCGGGCGTTCCTGGAGGCGGTGGTGCGGCAGATGCCCGGCGGGGTGCTGATCGCCCGCGCGCCGGACGGGCGCATCGCGATGCACAACGCCGAGGCGGAGCGCATCCTGGGCCAGCCCGTGCGCCCCCTGCGCATCTCCGAGTACGGCCGGCAGGGGCTGCTGCAGCTGGACGGCACCCCGCTGTGCCCGGAGGAGCACGCGCTGGCCCGCTCGCTCCTGCGGGGCGAGACGGTGGCGGAGATGGACGCGCTCTACCCCCAC
>DASTNU010000285.1:0-10255 GCA_035720605.1 Longimicrobium sp.
ACCGCGCGGGGCGGTACGGGCGCGGCTGGAATCGTTCTCCGTCGGTCATGCGGGCAATCTATCGCCCCTCCCCTTTCCGCTTCCACCCACCCCGGCGATACTTCCGCATCCATCCGGCCGCGATCGCGTCACGCGCGGCACATGGCTCGTCGCGAATCCGGGAAAGAAATCTCACGCAGAGTCAGCAGGGTGAAGCAGGGTTTCCCCTGCTGTTTCCAGCCTCGTTCGCGGGAGCGCCGCACTCCGCGGTAGAAAAAACTCTGCTGACTCTGCTGACTCTGCGTGAGGCCCATCGTTCGCGATACGCGAACGGTGTAGCCCGGATCCTGTTTCAGACGCTCTGAAGCCCCCGCCCCCCTGCCCCGCCGTGTGGCTGCTTCCGCTCTTTCCGCACCTGTCGAAGCTCATCGCCAGCACCTTCTACCGGCTCACCATCGCCGGCGGGAGCGTGCCGCGGGAGGGGCCGGTGCTGCTGGTCGCCAACCATCCCAACTCGCTGATGGACCCGGCGCTGGTGGCGGCGGTGGCGGGGCGGCCGGTGCGGTTCCTGGCCAAGGCGCCCCTCTTCACCGACCCCGCCGTCGGCTTCCTGGTGCGCGGCTCGGGCTCCATCCCCGTCTACCGCCGCGCGGACAACGAGGGCGAGGTGGCGAAGAACGAGGACACCTTCCGCGCCGTGCACGCCGCGCTCGCGGAGGGCGCGGCGGTGGCGATCTTTCCCGAAGGCACCAGCCACAGCAACCCGTCGCTCGCGCCGCTCAAGACGGGCGCGGCGCGCATCGCGCTGGGCGGCGCGGCGCGGCTGGGCGCGGCGCTCCCCATCGTCCCCGTGGGGCTGGTGTTCCGGCGCAAGGAGACCTTTCGCTCCGAGGCGCTGGCCGTCGTCGGCGAGCCGGTGGAGTGGGCGGACCTGGCCGGGTACGGGCTGGATGACTTCGAGGTGGTGCGCGAGCTGACCGCGCGGATCGAAGGCGCGCTGCAGGCGGTGACGCTGAACCTGGAGCGGTGGGAGGACGCGCCGCTGGTGGAGATGGCGGAGGCGGTGTACGCCGCGGAGTTCCCCACCGACCCCTCGCCCGTGGCGCGGGTGGCGCGGCTGCGGGAGACGACCGCCGCGCTCGCCCGGCTGCGGCACGAGCGGCACGCCGCGTTCGAGGAGCTGGCGCGCGCCGTCCAGGCGCACGTGCGCGTGCTGCGGGTGCTGCGGATGACGCCCGCGGAGGTGAAGGCCAGCGCCAGCGCGGCCGAGGCGGCCCGGTGGACCTTTCGCCAGCTCACCGTGCTGCGGACGCTGCTCCCCGTCGCGCTGATCGGCTTCGTGCTCTACTACGTGCCGTACCGCCTGACCGGGGTGCTGGAGGCGCGCGCCGGCAAGCCGCGGGACATCCGCGCCACCTACAAGGCGCTGGCCGGGATCGCGCTGCACGTCGCCTGGACGGTGCTGCTGGCGCTGGCGGCGGGGTGGCGATGGGGATGGATGATCGGCGCCGCCGCGCTGATCGTGCTTCCGCTGATCGCGCTCCTCACCGTGGTCGTCGTCGACATGTGGCGGCGCGCGACGGGAGAGGCGCGCCGCTTCTTCGTCCGCGCGCGGCGCGGGGAGGCGCTGCTGGAGCTGCGCCAGCGCCAGCGCGCCCTCGCCGGGCGGCTGGCGGAGACGTGGGAGGCGGTGCGGGCGTAACCGAATTTGCCGGCTCCCTCAAGTACACAAGATGAGCCTTCATTTTAGCGAGGAGATCCTGCATTGACTGAGCATCGAGCAGCGGGCACGAAGCGAATCCAGGGTGTCTGGCCCCTTGGCCGGCGGACAGGGAGGTGACCAGCGCGCTGGATTTTCTTAGCCATCCAGCGGCCGGAGCGCTTGTTCGGGAGGACGAGGGTTGCTTGTTGATCATGCCTCACCAAAACCTGTCACTCAGGCACTCAGGCTACGGCGACTCGCTGAACACATTGATGCGGCGGCGACAGGAGAGGGAACCGACGCCATCCAGGTTCTGGAGTTCCGCCGGCGCCAGCGCGCCATCGCCGGGCGGCTGGCGGAGACGTGGGAGGCGGTGCGCACCTGACGGCGGCCGCGGCTCCGGCACACCCTGTGCGCCGGGCGCCAGCGACGCCGTTCATCCATCCCCGCGAGAATCCAGACGATGCCCCAGGAGAGCCCGGACCTGCACGGAAACGCGCCGGACGATTCGCCCGCCGCGCTGCTGATCATCGACATGATCAACGACCTGGAGTGGCCGGGCGGCGAACAGGTCGCGGAGGCCGCGCTGGCCGCGGCGGAGCGGATCGCGGCGCTCAAGGAGAGGGCGCGGGCGCGCGGCATGCCCGTGATCTACGCCAACGACAACTTCGGCAGGTGGCGGTCGGACTTTCGCGAGGTGGTGAAGCACTGCCTGGAAGACGGCGTCCGCGGCCAGCGCATCGCCGAGCTGCTGAAGCCGGACCGCAACGACTACTTCGTGCTCAAGCCCAAGCACTCGGCGTTCTTCGCCAGCACGCTGGGCACGCTGCTGGAGCACCTGGGTACGCGGCACCTCATCCTCACCGGCATCAACGCGGACACCTGCGTGCTGATGACGGCCAGCGACGCGTACATGCGCGACTATCGCATCCACGTTCCGCCCGACTGCGTCGCTTCGCTGGAGCCGATCGATACGAAGCAGGCGCTTCGCTACATGCAGCGCGTGCTGGATGCGGAGGTGACCCCCTCCGCCGGCCTGGACCTCGACGCCATGATCAGCGAGCCCGTCGAGTCCGCGGCCGAGTGAGGACGGCGCGCGCCTCGCCCAGAGGGCGCCGCTGAACGTCGCGTGGCACCTGTCATCCTGGGAGGGGCGTTGCCAAACCTCGTTACTCACGGAAAAACGCCGTCGTCTTCCTGAGGGAGCACTGCTCGGAACCAGCGTCCACACAATCGCTTGCGCGACCGGAGGATCTTCTTTCCGTACCGAGGGGGCCGGCTTCACGTCTCGAAGCCGGCCCCTCGGCCGTGCGAGCAAGATCCTTCGGTCGGCGCCAGAGAGTTGTGATGGTTGCAAGCTACGCGCGGCGCCTCCCTCGGGACGACACCGCTCGGGTGAGGTGCGGCAACCCCCGCTCAGGAAGAGCCCTCGCCCGTGCCGCGCAGCAGCTCGCGCGTGCCGGGGTGGGTGGGGCGCTCCAGCACCTCGCGCGCCGGGCCGGCCTCCACCAGCACGCCCTCGGAGAGCACGGCCACGCGGTCGGCGAAGTCGTGTGCGAAGTCCACGTCGTGCGTCGCGACGAGCAGGGCGCGGCCCTGCCGGGCCAGGCCGCGCAGCGTCTCGCCCAGGGCCCCGCGGCGGGCGGGGTCCAGCGCCGAGGTGGGCTCGTCCATCAGCAGCACCATGGGGCCGGGCGCCAGCGCCCGCGCGATGGCCACCCGCTGCGCCTCGCCACCCGAGAGCTGGCGCGGGAAGGCGCCGGCGCGCGCCCCCACCCCCAGCGCCGCCAGCACCTCCATCGCCGCCGCCTCCGCCTTTTCCCGCGTCCAGCCCAGCGCGTGCACCGGCGCCAGGGTGACGTTCTGCAGCGCCGTCAGGTGCTCGAAGAGCGAGTGCGCCTGGAAGACCATCCCCACCTTGCTCCGCAGGCCGCGCAGCCGCGACTCGCGCGGAAGCGGCCCCGGGCGCAGCTCGAACCCCGCCGCGGCGATGCTCCCGGCGGAAAACGGCTCCAGCGCCGCCACCGCGCGCAGCACGGTGGACTTCCCCGCCCCCGACACCCCCATCAGCGCGCAGACCTCTCCCGGCGCCACCTCCAGGTCCACGCCCCGCAGCACGGGCCTCTCGCCGCGCACCGCGTGCACGCCGCGGACGGAGAGCGCCGCGCTCACGCGTGGCTCCAGCGCCGCTCCAGCCGGCGGGCGAAGCGGGAGAGGGGGAGCGAGAGCGCCAGGTAAAGGAGCGCGCAGACCAGGCCCGGCACGGCCCAGCTCCCCACGTTGGTGGCCCAGATCGCCGTCTGCTTGGTCAGCTCCACCACGGTGATGACGGAGACCAGGGAAGAGTCCTTCAGCAGCGCCACGAAGTCGTTGGTCATGGGCGCCAGCGCCAGCCGGAGCGCCTGCGGGCCCCGCACCAGGCGCAGGACCTGCCCCTCGGAAAGCCCCAGCGTGCGTGCAGCCTCCAGCTGCGGGCGAGGGATGGCCATCAGCGCGGCACGGTAGATCTCCGATTCGTACGCGGCGTAGTTGAGTCCCAGCCCGATCACCGCCGCCGCGAAGGCGGGAAGGCGCACCACGCCGGAGAGGCCGTAGTAGATCACGAAGAGCTGCAGCAGCACCGGCGTCCCCCGCACCACCTCCACGTAGACCCCCAGCGCGGTGCGGACCACCGGCCCCCCGTACACTCGCCCCGCCGCCACCACGATGCCGGCGGAGACCGCCAGCGCCATCGCCAGGACGGAGAGGAGGAGCGTCACCCCCGCGGCGCGTGCCAGGGTGGGCAGGTAGGCGCGGATCGAGCGATCGGTCGAAGCCCGCTCCGCGTCCGCCCGCGGCGCCTCGGACAGGACGCGCTGAAAGTAGGCGGCCTGTGCATCGCTCCACACGCCCCAGCGGCGAAAGGTCTGCTCCAGCGACCCGTCCTGCATCCGCTGCCTCAGCACCCGGTCGGCCGAGTCGCGGAGGGCGGCGTCGGCGCGCGAGAAGAGCGCCACGTAGTGCCCCGCCGCCACGGGCTGCGGCTGGATGACGAAGCCGCCGGTGCGCCGCAGCGAGCGCTCGGCGATGACGTCGTCCAGGAGGACGGCGTCCACCCGCCCGGCCACCAGGTCGGTGTAGGGGTGGATGTCGTCGTCGTAGGAGACGGGGACCAGGCCGGATCGCCCGCGCTCCTCCAGGAGGATCTCGTACGCCATGGTCGCGCCCAGCGTCCCTACCCGCCGTCCGGCCAGGTCCGCCAGGGTGCGGAAGCGGTCCCGGTCCTCCGGGCGGACGGCGAGGACCTCCTGGAACTCGAAGTAGGGAAGCGAGAGGGCGTAGCGGGCGCGCAGGTCGGGGCGGTCCTCCAGCCCCGAGAGGCCCACGTCCACGTCGCCCCGCTCCACCGACTGCGGGATGTTCGCCCAGCCCACCTGCACGAAGCGCGGCTCGCGCCCCAGCCCGCGCGCGATCATTTCCGCGATCTCCACGTCGAAGCCGCTCACCTTCGTGGGGTCCGCCGCGTCCGCCTCCACGAACGGCGCCCCGCCCTCCGCGTCGCCCCCCCAGCGCAGCGGCGGCTTCGCGTCCGCATCCCCCGCCCCCCGCCCGCACGCGCCCAGGAGGAGCATGGCGGCGGCGAGGAAAGACCGGCGGATGAAGGCGGAGAGACGCGGCGTCATCGCCAGGCTCCGTGGATGCACGGAAGCGGGAGGGTGCGTCGGCGGTGGCAGGTTCACGATGGAACGGATAGGCAGGTTTGAAGGTGTGGGCCGGGGACGCCCGCCGGCCCCTCGCCCGGGCGGCTGAAGCCGCGGCAACAACTGCAACGGCCCCGCATCGGCCGTGTCCGCGAAGGCGGACAGCATGACGTTGCAGCCGCGATTACGCTCATCGAGGTTCGACCCGGTAATCCCAGGTTGCGGACGCGCAGACGCCTGGAACGCCGCACGCGGCCGGGCCGCCGAGTCCGCGCAGGCGGACTTTGTGACGTTGCAGCGGCGAATCTATTCGCTCCCGCAGGCGAACGGCAGAGTACCGGTTCGGAATCACGATCGGGCATCAATCGCCGGTCGCGGGGTTCGGCCCGTTCACCCGCTCACCCGTTCGCCCTTGTCACCCCCTCACCCCCTCACCCTGTCACCTTGTCACCCCGTCACCACCCCCGGCTCCGGCGCGACGCCGCCCGCCGCCGCGGCCTCCTCCGCGCGCGCGACCCGCTGCCCCTCCTCCACGTCCACGAACCAGAGCAGGATCCCGCCGATCACGAAGAAGGCGATGATGGCCAGGATGGCGCTGCGGCTGGTTCCCGTCGCGTTCAGTACCAGGGCGAAGATCGCCGGCCCCATGATCCCCGCGAACTTCTCGAACACGCTCCAGAAGCCGAAGAACTCGCCCGAGCGGTGGCGCGGGATCATGCTGGCGAACAGGGACCGGCTCAGCGCCTGCGTCCCCCCCTGCACCATGCCGACGAAGATCGCCAGCCGCATGAAGTCGCCGCCGTCGTGCACGGAGTAGCCCATGATGCTGATGGCGACGTACGCCGCCAGCCCCAGGAACACCGCGCGCTTGGCCCCGATCCAACCCGCCAGCAGCCCGAAGAGGAACGCGAACGGCACGCCCACGAACTGGACGACCACGATGGCCGTGATCAGCGTGCTCTGCGGGATGTTCAGCTCCGTCCCGAACGCCGTCGCCATGCGGATGATGGTGCCGATGCCGTCGTTGTAGATCAGGAACGCCAGCAGCAGCAGGAACGCCTGCCGGTAGCCCCGCAGCGCGCGGAACGTCTCCGCCAGCCGGCTGAAGGCCACGCGCACGGGGTTCATCCGCGGCCCTTCGTCCGCCTCGTGCGTCACCGGCGGCTCCGGGATCTGCCGGAAGAGCGGGATGCTGAACAGCAGCCACCACACCGCCACCGAGACGAACGACAGCCGCGTGGCGATCTCCACCGAGGGAAGGCCGAACATCTCCGGCTTCTGGATCGCCAGCAGGTTCACCACCAGCAGCACCCCGCCGCCGATGTACCCCATGGCGTACGCCGCCGTGGAGACGCGGTCCATCTCGTTCGGCCGCGCCACGTGGGGGAGCAGCGCCTCGTAGAACACGAAGCTGCCGCCGGCGCCGACGTTGGCCAGGATGAACAGCAGCGACGCCAGCAGCAGGTCGCCGCGCGAGATGAACCACATCAGCGCCACGGCGCTGACGCCGATGCCCAGGAAGGTGGCCAGCAGCCGCTTCTTCACCGCCACGTAGTCCGCCAGCGTCCCCAGGACCGGCGAGATGACGGCGACGATCAGCAGGCCCAGGGTCGTGGCCCAGCCGTACTGCTCCGTCGCCGCGGCGGGCTCCAGGTTGGCGCCCGCCACGCGCACGTAGTAGATGGGGAATACCGCGGTCATGATGGTGCAGATGAACGCGGAGTTGGCCCAGTCGTACATGGCCCAGGCGCGCAGCTCGGGCCGGTGCAGCCCGAGCGCGTTCAGCAGCCCGCGGCGCTCGGCGGCCGCGGCGGGGGGATGGGAGGCCATCGGCGGTTCGGCGGGTCCGGGTTGGGGCGCGGGATCGAAGGGGCGGGCGGTGGAGCCGCCAATATGCTCCGCCGCCGCGCCCCCGGCCAGTGGGCCCGGGAAGATGGCGTTCGTGGTCCCGAAGGAGCATCGCGCCGTTTTCCCGGGAAGGTGTTGCCGATCGGGCGTTCGACTCTGCTCCGAACTGTCATTTCGAAGGAGCGCCGCGCAGAACTGTCCCCCGCGACTACCCCGGCGCGCGACTGAGAAATCTACTCTCCGTTACCTCGTGGCCTGCCTCGGCACCCGCACTGGCCCTGCCGGCGGTTGCGCACCCGCACGTTCGGAGTGGCTGCCGCGTCCGGCCTCGCGCGATCCGACGGTAGATTCCTCGGCCCTGCAACGGGTTGCGCGAGGAGCAGAGGGCGGGTGTGGCCCGGCCTCGGAATGACAGTCCGCTTCACTCTGCAGGGTACGTGCGGCGCTGGGTGGCTCAGGAAGACAACCCGCACAGGCCTGTCTTTCGCATCTTTCCGGCGAACGGGCGAAGGAATTGCTCGCCCGCATCCGAATCACGCAGGCGGCGAGCGCTCGACGACTGACTTCATCGATCCAGGGGGGATGGGGATGCCGGACTGGAAGACCTCGGTGCAGAAGTTCGTCCACCGCGTGGAGGAGAAGGTGGACGCGAAGCGGGAGAAGTACGGGCGCACCGGGAGCGGCGTGGCGCGCATCGACGCGTACCGCGGCTACGGCTGCGCGGACCGCGCCTACCTCAAGGGCCGCGTGCTGCGCGGCAACCCCGTGCCCGTGGCAGAGGAGGGGCACGGCACGCTGATGAACATCGCCGCGATGATCCAGCGCTTCGAAAGCGACGAGGTTCCCGGCGCGCGCGTCCGCATCCACGTTCCCGGCGAAGACATCACCGTCACCACCGACGAGGAGGGCTACTTCGAGGCGTGGCTCAACCCCCGCCCGGAGTTCGCGGCCAACGCCCTGTGGCACACGCTGCAGATGACGCTGGAGCACCCCACCGGCGATCCGCCGCACCGCTGCGAGGCGCAGGTGCTGGTGCCGCCGCCGGAGAGCGCGTTCGGGGTGATCAGCGACCTGGACGACACGGTGGTCAAGACGGGCGCCACCTCCATCCTGCGGATGGCGCGCACCACCTTCCTGAGCAACGCCCGCACCCGCGTTCCCTTTCCCGGCGTGGCGGCCTTCTACCGCGCGCTGCAGAAGGGAGCGGGCGAATCGCCGTTCAACCCCATCTTCTACGTCAGCAGCAGCCCGTGGAACCTGCACGACCTGCTGACGGAGTTCCTCACCATCCAGAAGATCCCCATCGGCCCGCTGCTGCTGCGCGACTGGGGACTGAACGCGAACGAGACGCTGGCCACGCGCCACGCGGGCCACAAGCTGGCGGGCATCCGCCGCATCCTGGACCTGTTCCCGGCCCTCCCCTTCATCCTCATCGGCGACAGCGGGCAGGAGGACCCGGAGATCTACCACCGGGTGGTGCACGACTACCCGGACCGCATCCTGGCCGTCTACATCCGCAACGTGAAGCCGCACCCCGCGCGTCTCGAGTCCATCCGCAAGCTGGGCGACGAGGTGCAGAAGGCGGGGAGCGTGCTGATGCTGACGGACGACACCCTGGCCGCCGCCCGCGACGCCGCGTCGAAAGGATGGATCACCGAGGCCGCGCTGGGGGAGGTGGCCGAGGGCGCCGTCCTGGAGCACCAGCGCACCCCCAGCGGCACCGACGCCGCCAACCGCGAGCTCAGCACCGAGCCCCCGCCCCCGGGCGTGGGGCCGTCGACGTGATGATGGGTGACGAGCCGGCCCTGCGCCTGAGTGAGTGAACTCGCCGCAACGACAGCGGTAAGCCCCGCAAACTGCGCGGGGCTTCAACTGCGCGACGATGCCGCGGCTACAGTCCGCGCAGGCGGACTTCGTGATTTTGCAGCAGCGGTTTCAACCGCCGGGCGAGGGGCGAGCGGCACCGGCAGGTGTTGATCCCGCCAGTTCTTTCCCGGGCCGCTGAACTCGCCGCAACGACAGCGGAAAGCCCCGCAAACTGCGCGGGGCTTCGACTGCGCGACGATGCCGCGGCGACAGTCCGCGGAGGCGGACTTCGTGATGTTGCAGCAGCGGTTTCAACCGCCGGGCGAGGGGCGAGCGGGACCGGCAGGTGTTGATCCCGCCAGCTCTGTCCCGGGCCGCTGAAGCCGCCGCAACGACAGCGGTAAGCCCCGCAAACTGCGCGGGGCTTCAACTGCGCGATGATGCCGCGGCGACAGTCCGCGCAGGCGGACTTCGTGACGTTGCAGCAGCGGTTTCAACCGCCGGGCGAGGGGCGAGCGGCACCGGCAGGTGTTGATCCCGCCAGCTCGTGCCTTGGCTACAGTCCGCGCAGGCGGACTTCGTGATGTTGCAGCAGCGGTTTCAACCGCCGGGCGAGGGGCGAGCGGGACCGGTAGGTGCTGATCCCGCCAGCTCTTTCCCGGGCCGCTGAACTCGCCGCTCGCCGCAACCGGCCTTCCTTCGCCTCTCCATCATCCCACCGCCCCTACCGCCCGGCTTCACGGAGCGACTGTTCGCGGCGGGCGCGGAACTCGGAGCCGGGGTTCCAGGTGGGCCACTCCGTCCCGTTCGCCACCTCCAGCCCCACGCCGAAGAGCAGCCGGGTGTCCTCCACGATGCCGGCCATGTCCCAGTCGGGCTTCACCTCGTCGCTGGGCTTGTGGTAGTCGTTGGCGATGTAGGCGCCGCGGACGCGCGCGCCGTAGTCCGCCGGCTGGTCGCGGTAGTCCGTGCCGGGAAAGAGGAACGAGAGCGCCGGAACGCCACCCCGCGCCAGCTCCAGGTGGTCGGCGCGGTAGAAGTGGCCCTTCTCCGGCTCCGGATCGGGCACCACCCGCCGGTCCTGCGCCGCGGCGTGGCGCGCCAGCAGCTCCTCCAGCGAGCTGTGGCCGTAGCCCAGGCTCACGATGGAGCGCGTGCGTCCCCACGGGTTCATGGCGTCCATGTTGATGTTGGCCAGCGTGCGCGCGAGCGGCACCACGGGGTGCGACGCGTACCAGCG
>DASTNU010000286.1:0-4312 GCA_035720605.1 Longimicrobium sp.
AGAAGATCCTTCGGTCGCGCACAAGCGGTTGCATTACTTCAGGTTACCCGTGTGCGCTCCCTCAGGAAAACAAGCGCTTGTTGACGGCAGCGTTCGGGTCGTTCGCTGAGGACACCATCAGTCGGATATGGGAAACAGCAGCTCGTTGCCGTCCGGATCGATTACCTGGAGGGAATCGTATCCCCACCAGGTTTCCGTGACGGGAACGGACCGCTCGTCGAGCTCCCGTCGAAGATCCGCGAGCCCGGCGGGGGTCAGCTCGATGAACAGCCTGGCTCTGTCTCTCCGCGTGGCGTCCTGGCAGAGAATGATCTCGCATTCGCCGCGGTTTACCTGGCAGACGCCTCCCGTGCCATCGCCTGTATGCCAGCTCTTCTCGAAGCCGAGCATGCCGACGTAGAAATGGAGAGCCCGGTGCACGTCCGCGACGAAAAAGACCGGGCGCGCATACCACCGGTGAGCAGTCTGGGTTGTCACGGCTTGCTCCGTCATCGTCCCTTCGCTCGTTCGCCGGTGGGGTTCGGCGCGTCGCCAACCCCGAGGTACGGTCTGCGATGTTACTTCAACGACACATCGTCTGCAATCCAGCATTTGCGGATCGCGCACCGCCTGCCAGCGGTCCACCCTTTCGGCCGACGACAGCCTTGCGCGCCGGCCCCGCACCCCTGACCCTTGTGTCGTCAGGCGTCAATCCAGACGGAGGGATGAAGATGGCGCGAGTCCGGGTTGAGAGCTTCACCATCTCGCTCGACGGCTACGGAGCGGGTCCGGATCAAGGCGTCGACAATCCGCTCGGAGTCGGCGGCGAGGCCCTGCACGACTGGCTCGTTGCCACTCACACCTGGCGGCAGACGCATGGAAAGGAAGGCGGCGCGGCAGGGATCGATGCCGATTTCGCCGCCCGGAGCTCCAGGAACGTTGGTGCCTGGATCATGGGGAGGAACATGTTCGGACCGATGCGTGGCCCCTGGCCGGACATGAGCTGGAAGGGCTGGTGGGGGAAGAACCCACCCTTTCACGGTCCCGTTTTCGTCCTGACCCATCACGCGCGTCCGCCCATGCAGATGGAAGGCGGCACGACATTCCATTTCGTCACGGGCGGCATTCACGAGGCGCTCGACCAGGCGCGCACGGCGGCGGACGGGAAGGACGTGCAGATCGGAGGTGGGGCCAATACCATCCAGCAGTATCTTCGTGCGGGCCTGATCGATGAGCTGCACGTCGCCATCGTGCCGGTCCTGCTCGGCGGAGGGGAGCGGCTTTTCGAGGGGGTGGACGTGCGCGCCGCGGGTTACGAATGCGTGCAGTTCGTGGCTTCGGAGAAGGCCACCCATGTCGTGCTTGCGCGCCAGGCGTAGTGACGCCTGACAAGCCGTTGAAGCTGACGGTCGCTCTCGCGCCTGCCATCCGGAGACGGCCGCATCCCACTGGGCGAGTCGACGTTTCCCATCCACCGGCGACTCGAGCGCGCAGGCCACGAATGCACGCCCGGCTGATCGGCGCGGCAAGGGAAAGGGCCGAGCCCCGGGAGGGGGTTCGGCCCATTGCATTTCAGCCTCTGCCGCGCTGTGTCACGCCGCGAGCCGGCGTATCACCTCGACCGCGTTCGATGGCGGAGAGTCGCCGTCGACGTCCGACGAAGGCGACCGGCTAGCTCACGGCCACCGCCGCGCCGCTCTCGATCGCCCGGCGCACCAGCGTACGCATCCCGGTGTTGGCGCGCTCGACGGCGGCCTCCATCCGGCCGCTGAGTACCTCCATCTCCCGCGAGAGATCTTCCATCTCGCCGTCACGGTCGCCCATCGGTTCGTCGAACTCGCGCATCTCCTCGTCCAGCGCATCCATCTCCCCATCGAGCCGGCGCATCTCCGCGTCCAGCTCTTCGCGCTCCCGATCGATGGCGCGGCGCTCGGACTCCGAGATCCTCCCCGCGGCTTCCCGGGCGGCAAGGACCCCGAGGCGCGAACCGACGACGCCCATTTGCGCGCCGATCCTTCCGTGCCGCGCGCCAATCTCGCCCTGCTGCGCGCCGATCCGGCCCTGCTCCTGGCCGATGGCGCCCATCCGCGCGCCGAGCCGGCCCTGCTCCTCGCCGACGCGGCCAACCGGCTCCCACAGCTCCTCGACCTCGCGCAGCACCCCCGGATCGCGGACGACGTACTCCCGGCCGCCGTACCGGAACCAGAGCAGCGGCTCACCCGACCGACTGTGGCGCCGCGCGCGTTCGATGTCATCCGTGCTCCCTGACATGACGGTGTTCCCGTCCGCGCGGAGGAGCACGAATTCCAGGTCCTGCGAGCGCGTCTTTGTGGTCTCAGCCGCGCGCTCCGGACCGGCAGGGGTCGCCGGGGCGGTGGCGGTCGCCGCGGCCGGCGGCAAAGCCACGCGCGGGGTCTGCCCGGGCGCGGCGATCTGCGAGCGCGAAGGCGCGGCGGACGCCGCGGAGCGCGCCACGGCTTTGATGGGCGCGACCGCGAGGATGGCGGCGGCCACCGCGCAAACGGCGAGCGCGCGGGCGCGGAGCGACGACGAGGATACGCGGTCGAGCATGGTGATTCTTCGTTTGAGGTTCTGGAACGACCACGCCGCTCCCGCCGCGGAGAAGGCCGCGGTCCGGCGCGACACCCCGAGCGCGAGCAGCATGCGGCCGTAGCTCTGCGGGGATGCGCCGAGCGTGGTGAGGACGGCCTCGTCGCAGGCGGCTTCGCGCCAGAACGCGTACTCGCGGGCGGCAAGGCGGGCGAGCGGGTGGAAGAAGAAGCAGCGCTCGGCGGCCGCCGGGACGCAGCCGAGCCACGTGTCGCCGCGCTCGAGGTGCGCGAGCTCGTGGCAGAGCGCCATGCGCTGCTGGTCGGCCGAGAGCGCCGCGAAACCCGTGGCCGGCACCAGGATCACCGGCCGGCGCACCCCCACGATGACCGGCGATTCGACCTCCGCCGACACCCGGACGTCCACCGTTCGGCGGCTGGCGAGCCGGCGCGAGAGCTCGCGCAGAACCGCGCGCAACTCCTCGTCCGCGGGGAGGGATCGCGAGACCACCGCCCGCGTGTGGCGCCAGCCGTGCAGCGTCCGCAGCAGCGAGATGCCCAGTCCCAGCGCCCATGCGCCCACCAGGATGGCGGTCCAGGGGATCTCCGGCGCGTCGGAAACGGGGGACGGAAGCGAGGCAGGGCGTCCAGCGGCGCCGGCGGCCTCCGGCGGCGCGAGGGGCGGAGCGGCGGCCACGCCCGCCGTGACGCTGGGCGCGTCCGCGGCCGCGCGGGGAAGCACGGGCACCCCGATGGGCCTGAGCCAGACGAGCGCCACGACGAACTTCGCCGCCACGCACCACCATAGCAGGGCCCGGACGCCGGGCGACATCCGCGGCAGCGCCCGGCAGACGAGCCAGACGCCGGCGGCGAGCACCGCCCCTTCCAGCGATGCACGGGCGAGGAGGGAGAACATCAGCCGTCCTTTCGCTGTGCGGCGTCCAGGCGCGCGACGATGCGCTCCAGCTCCTGCCGCTCCTGGTCCGAGAGCTCGGGTGCCTCGGACAGGTAGGCCAGGAACGGCGAGACGGACCCGTCCAGGCTCCGCTGCACGAATCGCTGGACCGCGTCCTTGAGCAGGTCCGCGGACGAGGCGCAGGCGCGATAGCGAAAGACGCCCTGCGCCATGCGGCGGGACAGGTACCCCTTGCGCCGCAGCCGCTCCATCATCGTCAGCACGGTGGAACGGGCCAGTCCGCTGCTGGCGCCGAACTCGTCGACGGCCTCGGCGACGCTGGCGCTGCCGCGGTCGGCGATGTGTCGTACCAGGGCCAGCTCCCGGTCGCCGATGGATTCACGTGCCATGGTGCCTGCAAGTGTCGTCAGGGGGGTGCGACGCGCGTGCCTACACCTGTCGTCACGAGAAGCACGATACGCTTGTCTACACGAGTAGTCAAGGCCCGTGCGTCGCGCCCTGCATCAGGCCGGGGTCAGCCGCCTCCGCCCGGTAGCGGATTCCGGTCAGGAGTCCGGCGAGTGCGTGGCCATTTGATGGAGGTGGAGCACCATACCGTTGCATACACGGCGCCGCCGGTGGGCTCTGACCACCTCCGCGCATCCGCACGGTGCTGACAATCGGTTGCAAGGGATGCGCGAGGCCATCCATGCTCCCTCCGACGACGGCCTTGCGCGTCGGCCCCGCACCCCTGACCCTTGTGTCGCCAGGCGCTTCTCGTTACGAACAAGGCAAACAGGCCGTCCTCATTGGTTGACGCACGTTGTCCCGGAATTACCTTGAGTGAGAACTTGGACGGCGCTATAAGGCACACTGGAACGGGTGGTCT
>DASTNU010000287.1:0-2530 GCA_035720605.1 Longimicrobium sp.
CATCCGGGCGGAGCAGGCGGCGGCGCGCCGCGCGGGGGTGCAGGGCGTCCCCACGCTCGTCGCGGGTACGGGCGGCGGGGCGCGGTGGATCGTGGGCGCGCGGCCGCTCGTGGAGCTGCGCGCGGCCATCCTGGGCGGCGGATGATGCGGGGCGGGCTGCCCCGCCGATGACAAACGATTCGAGGCGTTGACCAAGATGTCGGACTACGAACGGCTGACCGCCCTCCCCGGGCGCGAGATCTGGGAGCGGGTGGACGAGATCCTCACCACCCGCGGCGAGATTGCGCGCACGCGGGAGGACCACCATTCGCGCACCTACTCCGGCGCGGAGGGCACGGTGGTGGTGGACGTGCACCGCCACGGGCCGGCGGCGGTGGTCACCGTGCGCACGGACCGGCTGCGCACCTCCAAGATCGACGGCGTGGTGCGCCACCTGATGAACCAGCTCCCCTACCAGCCCGGCGACCCGCCGCGCGAGTGAGCGTTCGGGCGTACGCCGATGACGACGGGCCGGCTCCCTTCCACGGAGCCGGCCCGTTCGCATCAGCAATCACCTGAGCGGGTAAACCCACCTCCTTTGGAAGTCTCCAGTGGGTCCGCAGGCCGCCGCCATCGTCCGACGGATGGCGGGGGACTACGGCCGCGCCGCTCGGGACCGCGCCCGGTCCGGATGCTGGAGCGAGTAGCGCAGGCCGGCGGTCACGTCGACGTGGCTGCCGGTGAGCTCCGCGCCGATCCCGCGGTAGCGCGCGTCGAGCACCACGCCCAGCTGGCGCGCGAGCGCGACGCGCACGCCGGTGGAGAAGGAGAGCACGCCCTTCCACCCCGAATCGTCGCCGGGGCTCACGCGGTTCACGTTGCCGATGCCGCCTCCCACGCCAAAGTAGGGCGTGAGCACGTCGCCCAGGCGGATGGGCAGCTGCACCTGCGCCTCGAACACGCTGCGCACCCCGCTGCGCGCGGGCTCGGGCACGTCCGACAGGGAGCTGGCGAACTCCAGCAGCGCGCTGGTCCCAATGGGGAACTCGGTGCGCACGGCCACCATCGTCGCGCTCTCTCCATCGCCGCCGTCGTACAGCCGCGCGCCTCCCGCCAGGGTGATCCCCTGCGCGCCCGCATCCGCCGCCAGCGTCGCGGTCGCGAGGAGCGCCACCCGGAGCGCGCCGTCCGGTGCGAATCGAATCATCCGGATCACCTGGATCGCTGTTCCGTGGACTTTTCCCGTGGACGATACGCACGATCCGCGCGCGCCGCTCCGGGGACCGCGAGCCGGGCGGCCAGGCAGGTCGGTCACGGGATGACGACGGGCCGGCCCCGGAGATCGGAGCCGGCCCGCGGTGCATGGTGTCGCGGCCGACGTACGGCTACCGCCTTCCGCCGCGGAAGCGGGGGCGGTCCGGGCGGCCGAAGGCGTAGCGCAGCCCCACCGTCACGTCCATGTGGCTGCCGATCTCCGAGCCCCGCCCGCGGATGCGGGCATCGGCGACCACGCCCAGGTTGTCGGAGAGCGCCACCCTCGCCCCCAGCCCGGCGGTGAAGATCGCCTGCCACTCGTCCGCGTCCGACACATCGCCGAACCTCTTGATCTGCGCGAAGCCGACGCCCGCTCCGGCGTAGGGCGTCAGCACCTCGCCCACCGGAAAGGCGAGCTGGAGCTGCGACTCCAGGAGGGTGGTGGCGCCGCTGATGGTGCGGTCCGGCAGGTCGGCCACGGAGCCGGCCAGCTCCAGCACGAAGATCCGCGTGAGGGGAAGCTCGCTGCGGATGGAGACCGAAGTCATCATCCGGGTGTCGTTGTCGGCGGCGTCGTACAGGCGCGCGCCGCCGCTGAGCGAGATCGCGGGGCGGTTGGGCACGTTCTGCGCGGCGGCCAGCGCGGGGAGCAGCGGAACGAGGATGGCCGTCAGCGCACAGCGGCGGAGCGTTGGGGACATGCGCAGCATCCTGTTCGGGGCGGGAGGATGGGGAGCGGACGCAGCATACTCGTCCGCTACGCGCGGAGTTCCGGACCGAACGCGTCCCATCCCATCCGCGCCACCTCGCCGTCGTGCTCCCCCAGCGCGGGGGCGGGGTCGCGCAGCCCGGCCGGCGTGCGCGAAAAGCGCAGCGGCGAGGCGACCGTCGGCACCTCGCCGAAGGTGGGGCCCCGCATCGGCCACAAGCCGCGCTCCGCGAGCACCGGGTCCGCCAGCGCCTCGCGGACGCTCTGCACCGGCGCGCAGGGCACGCCGGCGGCCTCCATCATCCCCAGCCACTCCGCGGCGGGCCGCGCGCGAAACCGCCTGGCCAGCGCGCCCGCGACCTCGTCCCGGTTCTCCACCCGCCCCGGGTTGGTGGCGAAGCGCGCGTCCGCCGCCAGGTCATCCGCGCCGATCGCCGCGCACAGCCGCCGCCACTGCGCATCGTTCCCCACCGCCACCACGAAGGCGCGGTCGGCCCCGTCGAACGCCTGGTAGGGAACGATGGTGGGATGCGCGTTGCCGTAGCGCACCGGCTCCCTTTCCGTCACCAGCGCGGCCTGCGCCACGTT
>DASTNU010000288.1:0-2971 GCA_035720605.1 Longimicrobium sp.
CGTGAGTGCGTGAGTGCGTGAGTGCGTGAGTGCGTGAGTGCGTGAGTGCGTGAGTGCGTGAGTGCGTGAGTGCGTGAGTGCGTGAGTGCGTGAGTGCGTGAGTGCGTGAGTGCGTGAGTGCGTGAGTGCGTGAGTTGATACGTATTAGCAGCGAGAGCGGGGAGACCCTCACCCGCGGCCTGGTGCCGCACCCTATTCCCTATTCCCTATTCCCTATTCCCTATTCCCTATTCCCTATTCCCTGGCCGTCCCGTCGTCCCGCGCACCACCAGCTTCACGGGCAGGGGCGTCCCGGGGCGCGGCACCCAATCATCGTCATCCAGCTGCCGCAGCAGCAGGCGGGCGGCGCGGGCGCCCAGCTCGCGGGCGGGGACGCGGACGGTCGTCAGCTCGGGGGTGAGCACCCGCGCCAGCTCCACGTCGTCGCAGCCCACGATCGACATCTCCCCCGGCACCGCCAGCCCGGCCGTCAGGCAGGCTTTGAGCGCGCCCGCCGCCAGCAGGTCCACCGCGCAGAAGCAGGCGGTGGGGCGCTCCGCCGGCGGCAGGGCCAGCAGCGACTTCATCGCCGCCATCCCCCCCTGCACCGTCGGCCGGACGCGGCGCAAGCGTCCGGAAGGGAGGGCGATCCCCGCCTCGCGCAACGCCTGGAAAAAGCCCCGCTCCCGCATCCGCAGCCCGTACACGTCGCTCGCCGGCCCCGCGAACGCCAGCCGCGTGTGCCCGAGCGCGATCAGGTGCTCCGCCGCCAGCCGTCCGGCGCCCAGCGCGTCGCTGGCCACCCCCGGCCACCGCTCCGACGGCTCGTCCACCAGCACCACCTTCAGGTCGTCCAGCGCGCCCTGCTGCAGCGCCAGCGCGCCCAGGCCGTCCAGGATCAGCCCGTCCACCTGCCGGGCCCGCAGCGCGTCCAGGTGTCGCTCCGGCGGCACCTCGCGCACGTCGCCGGGAAGCACCGCGTATCCCGCCTCGGCCGCCACCCGCTGCACGCCGGTCACCACGTCCAGAAAGAAGGGGTTGGACAGGTCCGGAACCATCACGCCGATGGCGTACGACTTTCGCTGCACCAGCCCGCGGGCCAGGATGTTGGGCCGGTAGCCCAGCTCCCCCGCCGCCCGCACCACCCGCTCCCGCGTCTGCGCCGATACCCTGGCCCGTGGGTTCCCCCCCAGCACCAGCGACACGGTCGCCTGCGAGACGCCCGCCCGTCGGGCAACGTCGTGCGTGGTAACGGGGCGGGAGGCGTCGCGGCGGGTAGGCATGATGATACGTATTAGCTAATACGTATTGGCACGACGCGCAAGGGGATTGTTCAAAGGCGCTGCAAAAAGGGGAGAGGGACGGGTCGCAAGGCGTCTGGAGTCGTGACCGACAGGCTGGTGCGCCCATCCACCAGATTCTCCGGTCGACGCACGGGCAGCAGTGGAAACCCGCGCGGTTCGCCGCGGCGCCTTCCTCAGCGAGAATGACACTGTGTTAGGCGGCCTGGGATTACGGGTTTCAAGAAACCAGCGCTGCGGAATGTGCCTTGCGGGTAGGTGGCTGCGGGGGCATTTGTTACGAGAGATACGAAACGGTACCTCCCGGCCCCCCGGCGCAGAACGAGACCGGCTACGGCAAGCGGCCGTGATGGGCGGCCGCGGCGCCACCACGCCTCACAACGGATTCGGCGATGGGACTGATCCTCCTGACGGGCGCCCTCGAGGCGTCGGTGGCGCTCCTCGCGGCGCTGTGGGCGGGCATCGTGGTGTGGAAGTCGATCGACTACATCATCGTCATGCGGCGGCAGCGCGCCGAGCGCGAAGCAGGCTCCGCGCCCGACGGCGAACCCTGAACGGGGCGGCCCGCCTGCGTCGCAAGCAGCCGGGCCGGTCCTCTTTCCTCATCCCACCCGCACCGCGCCGCCATCGTGAGCTCACCCGAACGCACCCCGCGAGACCGCGCGCTCCGGCAACTGGACTCGCTGGGCTACGTGCTGGACAACTCCATCCGCGTCCCCGGCACCGGCTTTCGCTTCGGCGTGGACGCGCTCATCGGCCTGGTGCCGGGACTGGGGGATGCGGCGGGCTCGCTGATGTCCGCGTACATCGTGGTGCAGGCGGCGCGACTGGGGGCGCCCGCCTCCTCGCTGGTCAGGATGGTGCTGAACGTGGGGATCGAGGCGCTGGTGGGTGCCATCCCGTTCGCGGGCGACCTGTTCGACGCGGTGTTCAAGGCCAACCTGCGCAACCTGGCCCTGCTGCACCGCGAGCTGGAACGGCCGGGAAGCACGCGGCGCTCCAGCGCGGCGGTGGTCCTGGCCGTCGTCGTCGCGCTGATCGCCATCCTGGGCGCGGTGGGGTGGCTGGCGTTCGCGGTGTTGCGGACGGTCTGGCTCGCCATCACCTGAGCCGGTGCATCCTCCCCCACCGGCGGGGGAGGATGCGGACCGTGCTCAGCGCCTGGAGCTTTCGTCGGGATGCCGCTGGTCGCCGTGGTCGTCCGGGCGATTCTCCATCCCGTCCGACTGGCGGCTGTCCATCGCATCCTCGCGCTCCGTCCGCCCCGGGCTCTCGAAGCTCTCGCGCGGAGCAGCCTGCCAGCCGTCCTCGCGATCAGGCTCGGTCGCCGGGCTGCCGCGCAGCCCCTCGCGCTCCACGCCGCCCTCCTGCATCCCCTCGCGCTCTACGCCGCCGGCCTGCAATCCCTCGCGCTCCACCCCGCCGCTCCCCTGCAGCCCTTCCCGCTCCACCGGCGCCTCGTCCATGCGCTGCTCCACCATGGCGGGGTTCACGTCGCTCTGGCTTTCTCGATCTTGCATTCCAACCTCCCTGTGCGTGATGAAGCTCGCCTCTCACGGAGCCGCGTGCTATCGCAAGTGCTGGACCGTAAATAATTTACAACTTCGCGAGGCGAATGTTGCCAGGACGGTAATGCACACTCTTGACGCGGCGGGGATGGGGTGTTACCATTCTGGTAAATGCAGCACGGG
>DASTNU010000289.1:0-2570 GCA_035720605.1 Longimicrobium sp.
AGGAGCGCATGCTTTCTTCGCGGATCTTCGCCCGCAGCCCGTCCTCCGACAGCGGCTCGCCACCGGGCCCGCGCGCGTCCATCACCCCCACCGTCATGGGATACGGCGGCAGCACCACCTGGCTGGGCACGCCGTCCACCATGCGAAAGACGGTGCGCAGCGCCTCGTGCCGGGCCACGAGCTCGGTGAAGGTGCGCTCCATGATCCCGACGTCCACCTTCGCCGAGACCAGCATGGCGACGGGGATGTTGTAGAACGGGTTCCCCGGCTCCATCTGGTCCAGGACCCACAGGCGCTCCTGCGCGAACGACATGGGATGGACGGGCCCCCCGCCGGCGCGCCGGATGGCGTGCCTGGGCGTGGACTTCGTCAGCCCCTTGATGCGCTTTTCCAGCAGCAGGCGCTTCGCCTCGGAGAGGCGGTCGCGCGAGCGGGTGATGGTCTGCTCCATGGTGCTGCTCCGTCTGGTGTGCTGCCCAATTCTGTTGCTGCGACAAGTATCCGACTGCGTCCGCGGGGGCCCCTCCCCCCGGCCCCCCCCCGCTCGTTCCTCGCGGAGAGGAGGAGAATGGCAACTGCAACGGCGCCGCGCTTCGCGCGGAGCCCTCACCCCCGGCCCCTCTCCCGCAAACTGCGCGGGAGAGGGGAGTGGGTCCGTCGCGTGGGCTGTCGTCCACCAGCCCCGACCTTTGTCATCCTGAGGGAGGCGCCGCGCGAGCCGTCCCGCGCACCACCCTCCTGCGCCGATCGAAGGATCTGCTCTCCCGTGCTGGAAGGCCGCCGCACCGCAGCGATCCTTCCCCGCCACCCCCCCGAAGTTGGGGGAGGGGCCGCCGCCGAGCCGCGAGGAACGAGCGGCGCAGGCGGCGGGGGAGAGGGCCCCGCGGGCGCGGTTCGAGTCCCGTCGTGCCGTCTATCCCCCCTCCCGCGCAGTTTGCGGGAGGGGGTGGACGAGCCTAGGCGAGGCCGGGGGAGGGCCCCTACACCCCCGCCAGCTCCAGCGCCTCCTCGTCCGTCAGCTCCTCCAGCTCCGCGACGATGGCGTCCTCCACCAGCGTGGCGAAGCGGGCGATGGTGGGCGCCTCGAAGATCGCCTTGAGCGGCAGCTCCAGGCCGAAGCTCTCGCGGCAGCGGGAGATGATCTGCGTGGCCAGCAGCGAATGCCCGCCCAGCGCGAAGAAGTCGTCGTGGATACCGATCGGCGAGATCCCCAGCAGCTCCTCCCACATCGCCGCCACCGCCTCCTCCACGTCCGTCGCCGGCGCGTGGTACTCGGTGGCCAGCTGCGGGCGCTCGTAGGTGCCGAACGCCGGGCCGGCAGCCTCCTCCACGCGCGCCGTCATCCGGTGCTCCACGTCGCCCGTGGAAAGGACGACGTGGGGCTCCCCGGCCAGGGTCAGCAGGTGCTCGAACGCCGCGGCGGCGCCGTCCTCGTCCATCCCGTAGCCCTCCGCCGCCTCGCCGTCGCCGAACCAGCGGTCCCACGCGGCGCTGGTCCACGGCGTCGCGTCCCCCGCCGTCGCGGCGGCGAAGGCGTCCACCACCGCGTGCGTCGCGGCCGCGTCCACTACCCCCACGCCGCCCAGCAGCGGCGTCAGCGAGGATTCCACCACCACGAAGTCCAGCGCGCGGTCCGCCAGCGCCGCGCGGACGCCGCGCAGCTCGCCCAGCAGGTGCGCCATCCGCCGCTCCCATGGCGCCAGCCGCACCTCGCTGATCATCTCGCGGGGCGGCTCCTCGTGCGCCAGCGGCGCGAAGACGACGCCGTGCACCGCGCCGAACGCCGCTTCCGCCTGGCGCAGCACGTCGCGCATCTGCTCCGCCTCGTTGGGGAGCACCTGGATGACCAGGGTCTCGGCGCCCTCCGCCTCCAGCGCGCGGATGCGCTCGATCTCCCGGCGCAGCGGGTCCTCCTCCACGCGCGCCTTGACGACCGGGTCCCACCCGCCGCGGTGCGGGAGGGAGGGATCGACCAGCACCAGCCGCGCGCCGTAGCGGCGGACCGCGTGCTCCGCGAACAGCTCGTTGCGCCCCCGCAGGCCGCCGACGAAGAGGTAGACGCCCCCCTCGCGCAGCACCGGCGCGGGGACGGGCGCCGGCTTCACGGCGTCGAAGGCGCGCACCCAGCGGTGCCGCCCGCGGAGCGCGACGGCGCGCTCCTCTCCCGCCAGCGCCTCGGCGGCGAGGCGCGCCCCCATCGCCCGCGCCTCCGCCTCCGTCCCCGGCACGGCCACGTCCACCGTGCGGACGGCGACGACCGGGATCTCCATCCGCGACACCGCCGCGGCGCCGAGGAGGGCGGCCCGCGCGGGATCGAGCGCCTCGTCGCCGCTCACCTCCGCGGCGCCGCTGGTGGCGGCGACCAGGGAGATGTCGGTCTTCGCGCGCCCCAGCGCGTCCGCCAGCGCCAGCACGCCGACGGTGCCCTGCGCGCTCGCGTCCGCGATCCCCCACAGCTGCAGCACCGCCGCGGGGACGCCCCCCTCCTCCACCAGCGCGTCCAGCAGCCTGCGGTGGTCCGCGGGATGCGCGGCGCGCACCGTCCACCCCTCCGCCGTCCGCCCGAACGC
>DASTNU010000290.1:0-6376 GCA_035720605.1 Longimicrobium sp.
GTTGCCCCGCTCGCCAGCGCACAGGCCCAGACGGGCGCCGTGGCCGGCACCATCCGCGACGTGACCACCTCCAGCCCGCTGGCCGGGCTGCGGGTGGAAGTGGTGGCCGCCGACGGGCGGGTGGCGGGAAGCGACGTGACCGGGCAGGACGGCAGCTCCAGCATCTCCGGCCTGGCGCCGGGCAACTACGCGGTGGTCCTCTCCGGCCAGGACGTCGACGTGCGCCGGCTGGACGCGACGGTGCGGGCCGGGCAGACGTCGCGCGTGGACGCGCAGGTCTCCTTCGGCAACGTGCGGCTGGACCCGCTGGTGGTGAGCGCCTCCAAGCGGCCCGAAAAGGCCACCGAGGCGCCCGCCCGCGTGGAGGTGGTGAACGAGGCGCAGGTGCGGGCCCGCCCCGCGGTGACCCCGGTGGACCACCTGCGCAGCGTGCCGGGCGTGGACGTGGCCACCACGGGCATCCAGTCCACCAGCGTGGTGGCGCGCGGCTTCAACAACATCTTCTCCGGCTCGCTCCACGCGCTGACCGACAACCGCATCGCCGGCGTGCCCTCGCTGCGGGTGAACTTCCTGCACTTCGTGCCCTCGAACAACGAGGACATCGCGCGGATGGAGGTGGTGCTGGGGCCGGGCGCGGCGCTGTACGGGCCCAACACGGCCAACGGCATCCTGCACATCATCACCCGCTCGCCGCTGGACGAGCAGGGGACCACGGTGAGCTTCGCCGGCGGCAGCCAGAGCCTGTTCCAGACGGAGGTGCGCACGGCGCACCTGCTGACGGACAACCTGGGCTTCAAGATCAGCGGCCAGTACATGCAGGCCGAGGAGTGGGAGTACAACGACCCGGCCGAGGCGGCCGAGGCCGCCCGCTTCCGCTGCGTGGTGAGCCCCACCGGGTGCACGGCGGCGGACGTGGCCGCGGCGCGCTTTGCCCGCACGGACCTGGCGCGCGCGGTGGGGCTGGACAGCCTGGGCGCGCAGGAGCGCATCGTCCGCATCGGCACCCGCGACTTCGACGTGCAGCGCCTGGCGGGCGAGGCGCGGCTGGACTGGCGCGCGACCCCGTCGCTCACCACGGTGGTCTCGGCGGGGATGACGGACGTCATCAACGGCATCGAGCTCACCGGCCTGGGCGCCAGCCAGGTGGAGGACTGGCGCAGCAGCTACTACCAGGCGCGCGCCACCTGGAACCGGCTGTTCGCGCAGGTCTACCTGAACCGCAGCGACGCCGGCGACACCTACCTGCTGCGCAACGGGGCGCCGATCACCGACCGCTCGTACCTGCTGGTGGGGCAGCTGCAGCACGGCTTCAGCGCCTGGAACGACCGGCAGAACTTCACCTACGGCGCCGACTACCTGCTCACCACCCCGGTGACGGAAGGCTCCATCAACGGGTGGTACGAGGACGACGACGAGACCACGGAGTTCGGCGCGTACCTGCAGTCGGAGACGGACATCAGCGACCGGCTGGAGCTGGTGCTGGCGGGCCGGGTGGACATGCACTCCGCCCTGCCCGACGCGGTGTTCTCGCCCCGCGCGGCGATCGTCTTCAAGCCGGCCGAGGGGCACGCCCTGCGCCTGAGCTACAACCGCGCGTTCAGCACGCCCAGCTCGCTGAACCAGTTCCTGGACCTGGGCTCGGCCATTCCCAACGCCACGCTGGCGCGGCTGGGGTACTCGCTGCGCATCCAGGGCACGGGCGAGAACGGCTTTACCTTCCGCCAGCCGGACGGCAGCTACCTGGCGCGCTCGCCCTTCACGCCCACCGCGCTGGGCGGGCCGGGGCAGCTGCTTCCCGCCACCTCCACCAACTTCTTCCCGCTGGCGGTGGGGGTGCTGGCCGCCAACGGCGCCTTCAACGCCAACCCGGCGCTGGGGCAGTACCTCGCTTCCCTGCGCCCGACGGCGGCGGAGATCGGGCTCAACTACCTGGACGTGGTCACCGGCGCCACGGGGTCGCTCAGCGCGCTGACGCTGGACCAGATCCAGCCGATCCGCGAGTCGCCCAGCACCACCCTGGAGGCGGGATACAAGGGGCTGCTGGGCCCGCGGCTGCTGATCGCGGCGGACGTGTGGTGGTCGCGCCGCGAGGACCTGGTGACGCCGCTCACCATCCAGACGCCGCTGCTGCTGCTGAACGGGCCGCAGGTGGTCAGCTACCTGGTGCCGCGGCTGATGGGCCTGGGCATGTCGCAGGTGCAGGCGCAGGCCACGGCCATCGCGCTGGCGGGGAACGCGACCACGCCGGGGCTGGCCACCATCCCGGTGGGCGTGGTCTCGTCCGCGGACGTGGACGCCCCGGGCGGGCAGCTGCTGGTGACCTACGTGAACGTGGACGAGACCATCGAGCTGTGGGGCACGGACGTCTCCGCCACGGCGCTGCTGGGGAACGAGTGGCAGCTCAGCGGCTCCGCCAGCTTCATGAGCGAGGACGTGTTCGAGACGGAGAACGCGGGCATCGTCACGCTGAACGCGCCCAAGTGGAAGGGCACCGTGGCCCTGGACTACGACAACGACGACACGGGGCTGTTCGGGCAGGTGCGCATGCGCTACAGCGACGCGTTCCCGGTGAACAGCGGCGTGTACGTGGGCACGCGCTGCCTCAACGAGCCGGGCGACCCGGTGCCGGCGCTGCAGGAGGACTGCGTGGACAGCTTCACGCTGTTCGACGTGAACCTGGGCTACCGCCTGCCCATGGTGCGCGGCGCCACGCTGAACGTGCTGGTGAACAACCTGCTGGACGAGGACTACCGTCCCTTCCCCGGCACGCCCACCATGGGCCGCATGCTCATCGCCCGCATTCGCTACGACTTCTGATCGGCGGATCGTCCGGAAGATGCACGAAGGGGAGCCGCGATCGGCTCCCCTTCTGCTTTTCACTGGGGTGTTCAGGGATCGCCGCGCCCCCCGCCGGAGCGAATGAACTCGCCGCTGGAAATTCGCGAAGTCCGCCTTCGCGGACTCGGCGGCCCTGCCCTGTGCGACGGCAGAGATTCAGCCACCACGGAGGCTCAGCAACCCCCTCTCCGGATGACGAGGCCGTGCGGTTTTTCCGGATCGGGGTCAGGAGATGGGGGTGCGGCCGCGGGCCTTGGCCTCGTACAGCCGCCGGTCCGCCTCGCGGATGAGCGCCTCGGACGTGTCGTGCTCCGCCACGTAGGCGGCGACTCCCGCGCTGATGCCCACCCTGCCGTCCAGCCGCCGGCGCACGCGCTCCGCCAGGGCGTGGGCGCCCTCGACGGTGCTGCCCGGGAGGATGACCAGGAACTCGTCGCCGCCGTAGCGCACCAGCACGTCGGAGCCGCGGGCCTCGGCGCGCAGCGCGGCGGCGACGGCGCACAGCAGCTCGTCGCCGCCGTCGTGGCCACGGGTATCGTTCACTTCCTTGAAGCCGTCCAGGTCCAGGGCCATCACCACCAGCGGCTCGCCGCGGCGGGCGGCGGCCCAGGCGTGCGCCATCACCACCTCCATGTGGCGGCGGTTGCCCAGGCCGGTGAGCGGATCGGTCAGGGAAAGGGAGCGAACGCTGTCGATGAGCCGGATACGCCGCAGCGCCATCTCCGCCTGCAGGGCCAGGGCGCGCAGCACATCCCAGTCCTCCGGCTCGAAGATGCGCTCTTCGCGGCGCTCGGTGAGCACCAGCACGCCGTCGTGGCTCACGGGGACATGGGCCAGCAGCGCGGTGGCGGGGTCGCCGAAGAGCGGCGCGGCAAACTCTGCCGTGCCGCCGCGGCGCGCGTCTTCGGAAAGGATGAGGCCGGGGACGGAGAACCGGTCGTCCCACAGGATGCAGGCGCGGTGGTCGCGCGGGTCCGCGTCCGCCGCGCGGGCAGGGGCGCGCAGCAGGCCGCGCGCGGCGTCGCGCATGAGCGCAAGCGAGGTGTGGGCGCCCACGATGCGCAGCGCGTGGTCCGCCAGCGCGCGCCAAACCGCATCTTCGCACTCCGCCGCGTTCAGCTCCTCGAAGTAGCTGATCAGCTGGTCCGGAAGGCGCTGCCGCTTTTCCGTGCGCAGGCGCTCGCGCATGAACACCGAGGCGCCCACGGCCGCGCGGTCCATCAGGTCGGGGCTGTCGCTCCCCTGCGGCACCAGCCCGGCCACGGCGCCGGTCACCAGCACGCTCTCGCCGCCCGGCGCGTCCAGCAGGAGCACCAGGCTCTCGCCGCGCTCGCACCGATCGGGAAGCCCGTCGCGCATCTCCAGCGCGAGCGGCGCCAGGTCCCGCCGCCGTGCCGTGCGCCGTACCGGAAGCTCGCTCCCCGCAATCCATCCCGTGGGCCGCGCCAGCACCAGGCGCAACCGCCGGTCGTCCGCTCGTCGCACCATCATTCAGGGCACCTCACAAAAAAAGCCGGGCAATCGTCCAAGTTCCGGACACTGACCCGACCTCGCATCAGCAAGCAATCAAAAGAGTTAGATAATATACACCTGTTCCCGATTCCGGTCAATTGGCGTCCTTCCGGGAGGACGGCTCCTCGAAACGGGGCGTTTCACGCGGGAGGATGAGGGAAAAAGGGTTCATCGAGGATCTTGTTGCGGCGCGCGATGGACGTCGCCCACAGCCCACGAGACTGTCATTCCGCGGGGAGGCGCCTCGCGACACCGTCCCATCGCAACGGAGCATGGGCGCCGACCGAGGAATCCAGCTGCGTGTACCTCGTGGCCAGCCTTCGGCCGGGGAACCGCGGACACCGACGCATCCCTGCCTCGGCGACGAGCCTGGCGGTACCGACAATAGATTCCTGGTAGCGCCAGGATGCCGTGCAAAACGCTGGATCGGCGCGGCGCGCAGACGCCGCCGGAGCCCGATTCATTCGATGATTCGGGCGCGCATCCCGGCGAGGAGGGCGGGCCAGCCTTCGCGGATGCTGGGGTAGCGCGGCGCCCATCCGCTCGCCTCGCGCAGCTTGCGGTTGCTCACGCGCACCGAGCGCGAGAACAGCTCGCCCGCGGAGCCCATCAGCCGGGTCATCCACGCCGGCTGCATGCGCGGGGGCGGCACGCCCAGGCCGGCGGCCACGACGTCGGCGAACTCGCGGCGGCGCACGGGGTCGTCGTCGGCCACGTTGTAGGTGCCGGCGGGTACGCCCAGCGCCGCCACCGCGGCCGTCGCCGCGTCGTCGAGCCAGAGGGACGAATAGTAGGCGTGCGCCGGTCCGGGGAGCGGCGCCATCCCGCGCTTGGCAAACCGGATGAGGTCGGGGATGTGCGAGGCGTCCGGCCCGTAGAACCCCGCAAAGCGCAGGATCACGCCGATCCCCCCCGCCTGCGTGAAGCGCGACGCGGACTGCTCGGCGTCGAGCGTGGAGCGGTTGTAGCGCACGGGCCGCGGCGGCACCGCCTCGTCGATCCACTCGTCGCCGCGAGCCGGGTACATGGGCGCGAACGACTCCTGCACGAAGCGCGGCACCCCACCCGCCATGGCCGCATCCACCAGGATGGCGGATGCTTCGCGGCGGATGCGGTCGTTCTCGCGCCAGGCGCCGGGAAGGAGCATGCGCGTAACGGTGCGCGGGATGTGCGTGGCCAGGTTCACCACGGCGTCGTGCCCCGCCACGGCGCGCCGCACCCCGTCCGCATCGAACAGGTCCACCGTCACCGGGCGTGCGCCCGACCGCTCGATCGCCGCCGCCTTCTCCGGCGTCCGCGCGACGGCCGTCACCTCGTGCCCCGCCTGCACCAGCAGCGGCACCACCCGCCGCCCCACCACCCCCGTCGCCCCCGTGACGAACACTTTCATGACCACGCCTCCAGCCCGTGGATTCGCACCGTCGCCCGGAGGCAACCTGCGCCTTCAGCCGTCCCGCTGCAACAGGGGTCCGCGCATGGGCGGCCACTCCATCACCTCATCCCTGATCCGAGAAAAAGAAAAGAACCTCACGCAGAGTCAGCAGAGTGAGCAGAGTTTTGGTCTGTGCAAGGGACAACTCTGCTTCCTCCGCTGACTCTGCGTGAGGCATTCTTTTTCAGGACTTTGGTGATGAAGCGCCCGGAGCGAACGCAGGAAGGCCCGCCCTCGCGCGGAGGGCGGGCCTTCCTGCCTGCGGGTGACGGATGCGGATCAGCCGCGGCGGATGCGCACGCCGCCGGAGCCGGTGTCGATGGTCACACGTCCGTTCCCGTCGCCGATGCGGCCGCTGAAAGAGGAGCGGCGGGTCTGGCGGCGGGTGACCGGCACGTCCACGTGAATCCCGCCGCTGCCGGTGCTGATCTGCACGTCCGCTCCGAACGCCGCGGGGACCGTCATCTCCACGCCGCCGGAGCCCGTCTCGATCTCCACCGACTGCGCGTCCGCCGCCAGCCCCAGCTCCACGCCTCCACTCCCCGTCTCCACCCCCACCTCCCGCGCGGAGACGCGCGCCAGGTCCACCGCGCC
>DASTNU010000291.1:0-4115 GCA_035720605.1 Longimicrobium sp.
CCGTCGCCACCTGCTCCGCGCGCGGCGCCCACGCGCCCACGTGGCCCAGCAGGCTCGCCATCCGCGCGGTCACGTCCGGCGGCCCCACCGTCCACCCCACCCGCACGCCCGTGGCCGCGAACGCCTTGGAGATGCCGTCCACGAACACCGTGTAGTCCCGCATCTCCGGCCGCAGCGAGACCGGGTTCACGTGCGTGGTGCCCTCGAAGGTGAGCATCCAGTACACCTGGTCGTACATCACGTACAGCGGGCGCTCGTCCGGCCCGCGGCGCGCGTTCTCCTCCAGCACCAGGTCGCAGATCTCCGCCAGCGCCTGCTCGCCGAACGCCGTGCCGCTGGGGTTCAGCGGCGAGTTCAGCGCGAGCAGCCGCGCCCCCCGCACGGCCCGCTCCAGGCTGGCGCGGGTGGGCAGGAAGGCGTCCGCGGCGCTGCAGACGATGGGGACGCCGCGCGCGCCCGTCAGGTGCACGTAGTGGTTGTTGTTCCACGACGGCACCGGGTAGACGACGGTGTCGCCCGGATCCACCAGCGCCGTGTAGACGGAGTAGATGCCCGGGCGCGAGCCGGCGGTGACCAGGATGGACTCCACGGGATAGCTGAGCCCCAGCCACTGCTGGTAGAAGCGCCCCACGGCCTGGCGCAGGGAGAGGATTCCCTCCGACGGCGGGTAGTTGGTCTCGCCCGCCTGCAGCGCGTGGATGATCTCGCGCTCCAGCGGGGGCGGAATGCGGAACTGCGCCGGCGAAAAGTCGCCGACGGTCAGGTTGCACACCTCCGTCCCGCCGGCCAGCAGGGCCCGGATGTCGGCGGCGATCTTGAGGATCTCGGACCCGATCAGCCCGCCCGCCATGGTAGAAACACGCCTGTCGCTCATCGTTGCTCCGTTCGCCGATCACGTGGTCGCAATACGGGGTGAACTTGGGGAAGAGTGCGAGAGTGCGAAAGTGCGTGAGTGCGTGAGTGCGTGAGTGCGTGAGTGCGTGAGTGCGTGAGTGCGCTGCATGCTGGTCGTCTCGCGCCAGACTGTCATTCCGAGGGAGGCGCCGACTGATTCCGTCCCGCGCGCGGAGTTCGGGCGCCGACCGAGGAATCTACCTGCCCAACCTGGTGGCCGGTCTCGGCGCGTGAGACCTGCCGCCCGGACCGGTTCTTTTCAAGAGGCACGTGCTCATGGAGTGCCTTTTCCGCCACGTGGGAAGCATATACTTTTGTTTTCTCTTCCCTGATCGTCCGTTCCTCCCGCGCTGGCCTTCCCATGAGCAGATCCTCTCGGACGACGATTGCGCTGATTGCCACCGTATCGCTGGCCGCGTGCGGCGGCGGTGACGGTGGTGGCGGGGGTACGCTGCCGCCCGTACCGGTGGTGCTCGAGATCGTCTCCGGCGATGGCCAGGCCGGCCTGCCCGGCTTTCCCCTTCGCGAGCCGCTGGTGGTGCGCGCCACGCAGGGCGGCGCGGCGGCCGCCTCCATCGCCATCACCTTCACCGCGTCGGCGGGGACGCTGGAGGGGGCGAGCGTGCGCACCACCAACGCGCTGGGCCAGGTGGAGGCGCGCTGGACGCTCCCGGGGTCCGACGACGCCATCGCCGGGGCGCGGGTGACCGTGCGCCCGACGGTGGCGGAGGGAGTGGCCGTGTCCTTCGGCGCGCGGCGCATGCGGCGGGACGAGCAGGACCTGGTGCTGGCGCCGGGCATGGGGCCGCTGCGCATGCTGCTCTACCCCACCCGGGGCTTCAGCCCCACCGGCGCCTTCCGCGCGGCGTTCGCCGATTCGCTCCTGCTGCCGCCGCTGGACGCGTCGTGGGACGAGGTGACGGTGTTCGCGCCCGGCCGCGCACCCGCGATGACCCGCGTCGCGTGGACGCCCGGGCGCGACACGGTGCAGGTGGTGTTTCCGGAGATGGTCCGCGTGCCGCTGACGGTGTGGGTGGTGGAGCCGCCGTTCGACAGCACGATGAAGCTGGTGGACATGCACATCGAGGGCGTCGCGCAGACCTGGGAGGCGCTGGGCGGCATCGGCCTGGGCGAGATCCGCATCGTAGACGCGACCGGGTTCCCGGAGGCGCCCCGCTTCCAGGGGAGCAGCCCCAACTGCAGTCCCGAGCTGGCGGCCGCCATCGGCCGCGACGCGGGGCGGCTGAACATGTACTACCTGGGACGCGCCGCCATCGGCGAGATCATTCCATCGGCGAGCTACTGCGGGGGAGGGTGGATGGAAGCGTACCCGCTGGCATGGCAGCGCTCGAATGTCCTGCTGGCGCACGAGATGGGGCACGGATTCATGGGCGGTCACCACGAGACCGTGCCCGACAACATCATGCACTTCCGCGGCGATGGGCGAGGGCTTACGCCGGGCCAGCTTTTCGTGGCGCACTACTGGGACGGGTCGATCCTGAACACGATGTTCAACGCCCACCCCGCCTCCCAGCGCCGCCCCTGCATTACGCTGGATCCCGCGAGTGCCAGCGGCCCGTGTCTGAGCACGGGCTGGGTGTTCGACTTCTGAGTGCGTGAGTGCGTGAGTGCGTGAGACGAAGGCCCCGCGCCTGAGCGGGTAAACCCGCCGCAACGACTGCGGAAAGCCCCGCAAACTGCGCGGGGCTTCAACTGCACCGGCGTAGATCCCTCCAACGTGGCACTCACCCGACCCGGGACAGTCCGCGCAGGCGGACTTCGTGACCTTCCAGCAGCGGTTTCAACCGCCGGGCGCGAGGCCGGCCACGTGGGCCACCGGCTCCGCGCCCTGAGCGAGTAAACTCGCCGCAACGACGGCGGAAAGCCCCGCAAACTGCGCGGGGCTTCACCTGCACCGGCGTGGATTCGTCCGACGTGGCACTCACCCGACCCGGGACAGTCCGTGCAGGCGGACCCACTAACGCACTCACGCACTCCCTACGCCGCCTCCACCGACGTGAGCGCCTCGCGGGTGGCCCGGTAGCCCTCCTCCAGGAAGTACTGCGTCCGGGCGAAGTCCCAGGTGCCCAGGTGCCCGATGCGGGGGCGGATGAAGAGCACCGGTCGGTCGGCGTACTCCTCCAGGTTGCGGCGCCGCTGGGCGGCCAGGTTCATCCCCGACACCCGGTCGTTGATGGCCAGCATCCCGTTGCTGAAGTGGTCCGGCCCCGGCGGCTGCAGCTCCGCCCCCACGTCCACCGCGATCACCCGGTCCGCGCCCCACGCGAACGCCTGGTCGATGGGAAGCACGTTCGCCACACCCCCGTCCACCAGCACGTCGCCGTCCAGCCGCAGCGGCGGATAGTAGAGCGGCACCGCGCAGGACGCGTAGACCGCGTCCACCGGGTGCACGTCCTCGCGCACCCCCGTGCCGAACCACACCTCGCCGCACCCCACCAGCGACACCGCGTTGATGCGGATGGGCATCCGCGCGTCGGCGAAGTCGGCGAGCGGCATGTGGCGGGCGATCCAGTCGCGGTAGTGCGCGCCGTCGAACACCGCCTCCTCGCGCACCCCGCCCATCCACACCGCGCGCTTGTTGATCCTGACGATGTCGTCCTTGGTGAGCGCGCGGGCGATCTCCGCCAGCTCGCGCCACCCGTGCCCGCCCGCGATGGCGGCGCCGATGAGCGAGCCGATGCTGCACCCCACGATGGCGTCCACGCGCACGCCGGTGTCTTCCAGCGCCTTCCAGACGCCCACGTGCGCGGTGCCCTTCATTCCCCCTCCGCCCAGGACCAGCACGGTGCGCGGCCGGTGCGCGGGGAAGCGGAACGGTGTTTCGGCGGTTGCGTTCACGGGGTAGCGCAGGTCTGGGGAGAACGGGGCGGCCTCTACGGCGCGCCGCACGGAACTTGCGGCCCCGCGACGCCCCCCGCCCGCGCGTGGGTGCGTCCTTGACGCAGCGGGGGACCGGGCCTAGGTTGCCGGTTGATACGGAGAATCATTCTTGGTGACCCACTCCCCGGGTACGGTGTACCAGGGGGAGAGGGATCGGACCGACGAACAACGCACACCGGCAGCGATGCCGGACAGCCTTCCGGGAGACGGATAGATGGCGGAACCGCTGCTCAAGATCACCAACCTGCACGCCGAGATCGCGGAAGACGGCACGGAGATCCTCAAGGGCGTGGACCTGGAGATGAACGCGGGCGAGATCC
>DASTNU010000292.1:0-2879 GCA_035720605.1 Longimicrobium sp.
CTGGGCACCGGGCACTGGGAACTGGGCACTCGTCGTCATCTCGCGAAGGTATCGAAAGCAAAAGCGCGAAGGCAAGCCATCGCTCGCCTTCGCGCTCTGAACTGCAGGTTCAAGGGTCAAGTGCCCAGGTTCAAGAATGGAGCTCCGCAGTTACCGGGCACTTGATACTGGGCACTGGGCACTGGGCACTGTCTTCCTCACGCCAGCCGCGGCTTCAGCTCCGGCGTCGGCGGCTTCGCCGGGCGCTCGCTGGCGGCGGCGGGGAGCTCCGGCACCTCCGGCGGGCCGGGGATGTCGACGGTCTTGATGGGCGGCAGCGCCTTCCCGGCGATCAGCAGGTCCACCTCTTCGCGCGTCAGCGTCTCGCGCTCCAGCAGGTGGTTGGCCACCAGGTGCAGCAGCTCCACGTGGTCGCGCAGGGTGGTGCGCGCGCGGCCCAGCGCCTCGTTCAGCACGCGCGTGACCTCGGCGTCCACCAGCTCCGCCGTCTTTTCCGACACCTCGCGCCGGCTCCCCAGGTCGCGGCCCAGGAAGACCTCGTGCTCGCTCTCGGCGATGGCCACCGGGCCCACCGCGTCGGACAGGCCCCACTGCGTCACGTAGCGCCGAGCCAGAGAAGTGGCCTGCGAGATGTCGCTGCTGGCGCCCGTGGTCACCCGGTCGCGGCCGAACACCAGCTCCTCCGCCGCGCGGCCGCCGTACGTCATCACCAGCTTGGCCTCGACCTGCTGGCGGGTGATGGAGACGCGGTCGTCCTCCGGCAGGGTGAACGCCAGCCCCAGCGCCCGCCCGCGCGGCACGATGGTCACCTTGTGCAGCGGGTCGTTCCCCGCGACGGTCATGGCGCACACCGCGTGGCCCGCCTCGTGGTACGCCGTCAGCCGGCGCTCCTCCTCCTTCATCACGAACGAGCGGCGCTCGGCGCCCAGCATCACCTTGTCCTTGGCCTCCTCGAAGTCGGTCATGAAGACCTTGTCGCGGCCCCGGCGGGCGGCCAGCAGCGCCGCCTCGTTCACCAGGTTGGCCAGGTCGGCGCCGCACATCCCCGGCGTGCCGCGGGCGATCACCCCCACGTTCACGTCCTCGTGCAGCGGCACCTTCTTCATGTGCACCTTCAGGATCCCCTCGCGGCCGCGCAGGTCCGGCGCGTCCACCACGATCTGCCGGTCGAAGCGGCCGGGGCGCAGCAGCGCGGGGTCCAGCACGTCCGGGCGGTTGGTGGCCGCCAGGAGGATGACGCCGTCGTTCCCCTCGAAGCCGTCCATCTCGACGAGCAGCTGGTTCAGCGTCTGCTCGCGCTCGTCGTGGCCGCCGCCCAGCCCGGCGCCGCGGTGGCGCCCCACCGCGTCGATCTCGTCGATGAAGATGATGCAGGGCGCGTGGCTCTTGCCCTGCTCGAACAGGTCGCGCACGCGGCTGGCCCCCACGCCCACGAACATCTCCACGAAGTCCGAGCCCGACATGCTGAAGAACGGCCGACCCGCCTCGCCGGCCACGGCGCGGGCCAGCAGCGTCTTGCCGGTCCCGGGGGGGCCGACGAGGAGCGCGCCCTTGGGGATGCGCCCGCCCAGCCGGCCGAACTTCTTGGGGTCCTTCAGGAACTCCACGATCTCCTGCAGCTCGGACTTGGCCTCTTCGGCGCCGGCCACGTCGTCGAACGTCACCTTGGGGGTGTCGCCTGTCAGCAGGCGCGCCTTGCTCTTGCCGAACTGGAAGGCCTTGTTGCCGCTGGCCTGCATCTGCCGGAAGAAGAACACCCACAGGCCGATGATGATGAGCCAGGGGAGCGCGCGGAACAGCACCTCGCCAAAGCCCACCTGCGGCTCGCGCGCCTTGATGCGCACGCCGGCGGCCTCCAGCTGGCGGATCATCTCCTCGCTGTCCTTGACCGGGGCGCGGGTGCGGAAGTTGTGCACCGTGAGCTTGCGCTGCGGGTTGCGCCACGGGTCCTTGACCTTGCCCTCGATCATCACCCCGTCGATGACCGTCACCTCCTGCACGTTGCCGCGGGTGAGCTGCGCGCGGAACTCGGAGTAGTCGATGTCGCGCGCGGGCTGGGTGCGGCTGTTGGTGACCTGGACGGCCAGGATGGACATCATCACCAGCATCAGCCAGAACATGGCCGTGCGCGGCACCTTGCCGATCCGGGGCGGCTGCGGGGGCTTGGGAGTGCCCTTTTCTTCGTCTGCCATGGGACTCTTCCTTCAGGCCCGCGGGGCCGTGTGCGGCGCCCGCGTCAAGATTGCTCGACGGACCCGGCCCGCCGGTTCAGGGCTCGATGACGCCCACGAACGGCAGGTGCCGGTATTTCTCGCTGTGGTCCAGCCCGTACCCGATCACGAACTCCTGCGGGCAGTCGAACCCCACCCAGCGGGGCTCCTTCACCAGGTTCTGCGCGATGTGCTTGTGCAGCAGCGCGCAGATCTCCAGCGACCGGGGCTCCCGCGCCTCCAGGATGGGCATCAGCCGGTTGAGCGTGGTGCCGCTGTCGACGATGTCCTCTACCAGGATCACGTGCTTGCCCTCGATGCTGGCCTGGCGCGCGTACAGCAGCTGCACCTCGCCGGACGAGGTGGTCCCCGCGCCGTAGCTGGAGACGATCAGGAAGTCCACCTCGATGGGGCGCTTGATGTGCCGCACCAGGTCGCTCAGAAAGATGAACGAGCCCTTGAGCAGCCCCAGCACCAGGATGTCCTCGCCCTCGGGGATGTCGCGGGTGATCTGCTCGCCCAGCTCGGCCACGCGGTCGGCGATCTGCTCCTCGCTGAACAGCACGTGCGACAGGTGCTTCCCGCCGGTGCGGGCCAGGGTTTCTGCGGTGGTCGGCATCAGAAGACGGAAAGGGTGATGGCCCGCTCTCCGGGCCCGGGTGCGCATCC
>DASTNU010000293.1:0-2209 GCA_035720605.1 Longimicrobium sp.
GCGCGATCGTGGCGTACTCGTTCCCCCTCTTCGTGGGGAACCTGGTGCAGTTCCTCAACTACCGGCTGGACATCTTCTTCGTGAAGGAGATGGTGAGCCTGCGGGCGGTGGGGATCTACACGGTGGCGGCCAGCCTGGGGCAGGTGCTGTGGCTGGTGCCGATGGCGCTGGCCCAGCTGGTGATGCGGCAGGTGGCCGCGGAGGGGACCGGCGCCCCGGTGCTGGCGCGAGTGGCGGAGATCAACCGGCAGTGCCTGTACCTGGGGGTGGCCGCCGCCGCCTCCCTGGCGGCCGTGGCCCGCTTCGCCCTGGGCCCCGTCTTCGGCGCGGGCTTCGAGGCCAGCTTTGGCCCGCTGGCGCTGCTGCTGCCGGGGATCGTGCTCTTTGCGCCGACCATCATCCTGTCCGCGTACCTGAACGGCATCCACCGGCAGGTGGTGACCACCTGGGTGGCGTGCGGCTCGCTGGCGGCCACGGTCGCGCTCAACCTGCTGCTGATCCCGCGCATCGGGGTGGCGGGCGCGGCGGTGGCGTCGACCGCGTCGTACACGCTGAGCAGCGTGGCCACGGTGGCGTTCGCGCTGCGCGCCGCGCCGGGATGGTCGCTGGCCGACCTGTTCGTCCCCCGCCGAGCGGACCTGTCCCGGGGGATCGGCCTCCTCCGCGCGGCGGGCGCCGGGGTGCGCGCCTTCGCGGGGCCGCGCGGCCCCGCCGCCAGCTGACCCGCAGCTCCATCCGCAACCGCAGACCGAGCCGAAGTGCCGAAGATTCCCAGTACCCCGCGGGCGATGCTGGTCACGGGCCAGATCACCGACGGGTTCATGCGCGACGACCTGCGCATCCTGCACCGGCAGCTGCAGGTGGTGCCGCACGAGCACGCGGCGCTTCCCGCGCCGGGCGGCGGCGTGGTGGGCCGCGGCGTGCGGGTGGCGCTGAACTTCGCCGCCTTCCTGTACCGGCTGGTGCGCCACGACGCGCGGGTGGTGGTCTTCTGGTTCGCCTCCACCTGGTACGCGCCGCTGATGGCGCTGCTGGCGCGCGGGCTGGGGCGCCGGGTGGTGGTGGTGACGGGGGGGATGGACGCGGTGTACGTGCCGGAGATCGACTGGGGGCTGATGAAGCGCCCCGCGCACCGCCGCAGCTTCGGCGTGCTGATGCGGGTGGCGGACGCGGTGCTCCCCTTTTCCGAGGCCTCGGCCGCCACCATCCGCGAGCGCTACCGGCCGCGGCGGCTGCGCACCGTGCATCCCGCCGTCGACACCCGCTTCTTCGTCCCCGGCGCGGGGACGCGCGAGGCGCGGGTGGTGACCTGCTGCTACGAGTACGGGGCGGGGAACATCGTGCAGAAGGGGCTGGACGGCTTCGTGGAGACGGCGCGCCGCCTGCCCGGCGTCCCCTTCGTGCTGGTGGGCGACCCCGTGGACGACGCGGCGCGGGCGCTGGCCGCGCAGGCGCCGCCGAACGTGGCCTTCGTCCCCCGCATCCCCGGGCGCGCGGCGTACCGCGACTTCCTGGCGGGGAGCTCCGTCTACCTGCAGCTCTCCGCGCACGAGGGCTTCGGCGTCTCCGTGGCGGAGGCGATGGCGTGCGGGTGCGTTCCCGTGGTCAGCGACCGCTTCTCGCTCCCGGAGGTGGTGGGCGACGCGGGGTGCGTGGTCCCCTTCGGCGACGCGGCCGCGGCGGCGGAGGCGGTGCGCGGCGCCCTGTGCCCGGCGCCCGGGATGCGGGCGGCGGCGCGGGCGCGGGTGGAGGAGCGCTTCGGCCGCGAGCGCCGCGCGGCGGCGCTGGGCGAGGAGCTGGCCCGGCTGGTGCCGGAGCTGCGCTCGCCCCCGCTGCGGGTGGAGCTGGGGTGCGGCAGCACCGGGGTGGCGGGGGCGGTGGGGGTGGACGCGCGGCTCACCGTGCAGACCGCCGCCGTCTGCGACGTGCAGCACTCCTGCTTTCGCTCGGGGATCGCGGACGAGGTGTACTCGTTCTGCGTGCTGGAGCACCTGGACGACCCGTACCGCCTGATGGACGAGGTGGCGCGCATCCTCAAGCCCGGGGGGCGGGCGTACCTGCGCGTCCCCAACCTGGGCACCTTCTCGTCGCACCTGGACACCACGCACCGCTTCCTGGCCGACCTGTCGATCTGGCGCGGGATCATGAACGGGTACTTCGAGAAGGTGACGGTGGTGCCCGAGGGGACCAAGTACCGCGACAACCCCCT
>DASTNU010000294.1:0-12104 GCA_035720605.1 Longimicrobium sp.
AACCGTATAAATCCGAAGTTGTTACACTCTTCAGTCTACGGTGTGCGACGCCGCTTAACAAGAGGCGCGTTCCGCATCTGCGGAATGCGCCAATTTGGACAACGTGCACAAAGCGACGGGGCCGCACCCTCAGGTGCGGCCCCGCCGTCCATCCCGTTCCGTCCGGAGACGGATCAGAGGCCCTGGATGCTCTCCGCGATGCGCTCCGCGGCGGCGATCAGGGCCGCGCCCTGCGCCGCGGAAAGGCGTCCGGAGGCCACCATCGCCTCCACCTCGTTGACGAACGCGCCCAGCATGTTGAGGGCCGCGTTGCCGTTGCCCTGCGCCAGCTGCTGCTGCGCCGCGCGCAGCTTGGCGTTCAGCGAGGTGCCGTTGCCGCGGTTGATGTCGCCCGCGGCCACCAGCCCGTCCACGTCGCCGGCCAGCCCGTCCAGCGCCTGCGACGGCGACTGCACCGTCACCGTGGCCGTGCGCACGCCCGTGGCGCCGTCGTCGTCGGTCACCCGCACCGTCACGGTGAACGTCCCCGCGGCGGCGTAGCCGTGCGACAGGCTGAAGCCGCTGCCGTCCAGCGCCAGCGGCTGCTCGCCGCCGCCGTCGCCGTAGTCCACCGTGGCCGTCCACTCGTCCGCGCCCGGGTCCGCGAATCCACCCGTGGCCGCGTACGTCTCGCCCTGCAGCAGCGCGGCGCCCGCGAACGCCGCCACCGTGGGCGACACGTTCATCACCGTCACCGTGGTGGTGGTGGTGTCGGCCGCCCCGTACGGGTCGGTGACGATCACGGTCACCTGGTAGTTGCCGTTGTCGGCGTAGGTGTGGGTGGGGCTCACCCCGGTCCCCGTGCCGCCGTCGCCGAAGCTCCACTCGTAGGTGAGCGCGTCGCCGTCCGGGTCGCTCGACGCCGAGGCGTCCAGCGTGACCGACGATCCCTCGATCCCCGTGTACGGCCCGTCCGTCGCCGCCACGGGCGCGCGGTCGTTGGCCTCCACCACGTTCTCGATCACGTTGGGGAGCGCGGCCAGCAGGTCGTAGCCGGTGCGCTGCTCGATGTCGTCCACCGTGGTGGCGTACATCTCCCACGGGTTGTTGCGGATCCCCGCCCCGCCGGCCGAGTCGTTCGGCATGCGGATGGCCAGCACCTGCAGGTCGCCGTAGCCGTGCACGTCGTCCAGCCCCTCGCCGCCGTCCATCACCACCGCCACCTTCCAGGTGAACTCGGGGATCTGGACCTTGCCCTGGCCCTTGAGGGTGCGGGGGTTCGACGAGTACTCGCCGCCCGCCACCACGTAGATCTCCTTGCCGTCCTGGCGGGCCAGGTCGTTCAGGTAGTTCTCGAACTTGCTCCACGGCCCCTGGTTGTTCTCGCCGTACTGGGGCAGGATGTTCGTCATCAGGAAGGTGCTGGCGTTCTCCTGGTCCGTGGTGGTGCGGCTCTCCGACTGCACCATGTGGCCGCGGTCGTACCCGCTGTTGCGGTAGTCGAAGTCCACCACGCGGTAGACGCCGGACGGGAGCGTCAGGTCCGCCGAGAAGCAGTCGCAGCGCGGCGCCGCGCCGAAGTGGGTGGCGTTGATGTTCCACGACACCCAGTTGGGCCCGCCGCGGGTCTCGCTGTACGAGGCCGCGAACTGGGGCTTGCTGAGGACGATCCCCGGCGCCGCCGGCGTGCCGAACTCCAGGTGGTTGCGGTAGACGGCCGTGGTGGGCGCGTCCGCCGGCAGGATGGTGATGGTGGACGTGCCGAACACCCCGTTGGGGGCGGTGGCGGTGATGGTCGCCGTGCCCACGCTCACGCCGTTGATGTAGCCCAGCGAGTCCACCGTGGCCACGCCGTTGTCGGAGCTGGTCCACGTGTACGCGACGTTGGTGACGATGGTGTTGAACGCGTCGCGCGCGGTGGGGAACGCCGGCTTGGTGTAGCCCACCGGGATCTGCCGCGGGGTGTTGATGCTGATGCTGACCGAGGCTACCACCCCCGGCTGCCCGCCGCCGCCGCCGTTCGCCGCGCCCGGGGTGCCGCGGTCACCCGCGCCGAACGAGGTGAAGGAGGTGAACCAGGCCGTGCCGTTCATGCTGGTGTTGTCGCTGGCCGGGTCAATCAGCGCGCGCGACGAGCCGCTGGGCACGCTGGTCCACGCCACCGAGTCGGCCGTGAGCCCCGCGGGGCTGCGCAGCGCCAGCCAGTCGCTGGTGTTGCCCAGGTTGATGGTGGTGGCGCCGGCGTAGACGTAGTTCACCGTCACGCCGCCGTTGGTGGCGAAGTTGCCGTTGCGGCCCAGCACCACGAAGCCGCCGGCCGGCACCACCACGCTGCTGGAGATGGTGTGGGGCGTGTCGTTGTTCCCCGCGATGATCCAGCCGTTCAGGTCTGCCGCGACGCTGCCGCGGTTGTGCACCTCGAACCACTCGCCGCCGGCGTCCAGCACCGCGCTGGGGTCCGCCAGCACCTCGTTGATCACCCAGTCGCCGCCGCTGCCCGGGGGCGGCGGAGGGGGCGGGGGTGGCGTGGCGCCGTCGTTCTGCGCGCCCGGCGTGCCCTTGTCGCCCGCGCCGTACGTCGTGGTCTGCGCGGCCCAGTTGGACCCGCTCATGACGGTGTTGTCCGCCAGCGGGTCGATCACCCCGCGCGACGCCCCGCTGGGCGGCGACGTGGTGCCCCAGGCCACCGAGTCCACCGACGCGCCCGCGGGGTCGCGCAGCGCCAGCCAGTCGGTGGTGCTGTTGTTGAGCGTGAAGGTGGAGGGATACGCGTAGTTCGCGGTCAGGCCGCCGTTGGTGGCGGTGTTGCCGTTGCGCGCCAGCACCACGTATCCGCCCGCCGGGACCACCAGGCTGGTGTTGATGGTGTGCACCGCGTCGTTCGCGGACGCCACCCGGTAGCCGTTCAGGTCCACCGGCGTGGTGCCGGTGTTGTAGATCTCGAACCACTCGCCCAGGTCGTCCAGCACGGCGCCGGGGTTGGGCATGATCTCGTTGATCACCAGCGAGGGCCCCGCCGTGATGGTCACGTCCAGCCCGGCGGTACCGGAGGGTGCGTCGGTCACCAGGTCGGAACTACACGAGGCGAGCACCAGCGCCAGGGCGGCGGCGCCCAGTGCGCGCAGCGGAGAATGCTTCATGGAGGGAGGTCCCGGTAAAAATGACGCGCCCCCGGAAACAGAGGGCGCAGAACCGCGAGGGAACCCTCAATCATACATAATCCGCCAGCCGAAAGCAAGACTTTCGGGCCGCCACTGCGTCACGGATCTGTAGCAGGGAACGTACCTTACGCGCCCTTCCGTCAGGTCTCCACCGCCACCGTGCGCAGCCCCGCCAGGTTGCCACGCCCGTCCCCTCCCACCACGTAGCACGCGATCTCGATCGCCCCCAGGCGGTAGACGGTGGTGCCGCGCAGCGCGGTGCGCAGCAGCTCGCGCAGCGCCTCGTAGCGTGGGCGAATGCGCTGCGCCTCCAGGTCGTACGGGTCGCTGGTCTCCGCGTGGCGCGCGAAGAAGTGGTCCAGGTCGCGCTCCTCCACGCGCGTCTCCGCGCCCGCCCCCACCAGCCGTCCGAACGCCTCCCTCCCCGGCGGCTCGTCTCCCGCGCCGGGAAGAAGGAAGAACTCGAACGGCCGGTCCGATTCGCTGCTGTACACCAGCCCTTCCGCCGCGCGCTCCAGCCGCTCGCGCAGCGCGGGATCGGGAGATGGGGATGGATGGCTCATTCCAGATCCTGAAAGATGTTTCTCACGCAGGGGAAGCAGGGGGGTGCTTCGACCGCCCCTTGCTCTGCTTCCTCCGCTTCCTCTGCGTGAGCGAATTCAGTTGACGGTTCGCTCGTTCGCCGTGTCGGGTGGAAGCGGGATGATGCCCTTGCCGGAATACTCTCTCCCGCCGTGCGCGCGCGGGCCCAGGATGCGGCGGCCGTACCCGTTCTCGGGGTCGGCGCCGCGGCGCAGGGCGCGGTCCACCGCGATCTCGCCGCGGTTGTAGGCGATCACGCCCAGCCGCACCGCGTCGTCGCCGTGCTCCTCGTAGCGCTCGATCATGTCGCGCAGGTAGCCGAAGCCCATGCGCATGTTGGTGCGCGGCTCGATGAGCTCCCTGCGCGTGTCGATGTCGGGGTCCAGGTCGCGCGCCGTGCCGGGCATCATCTGCACCAGCCCCGTGGCACCCCCCGCGCCGATGGCGTCGGGGTCGAAGACGCTCTCCACCCGCACCAGGCGAAAGCCCAGCTCCGGGTCCAGCCCCACCTCCACCGCGGCATCGTGGACCATCCGCGCCATGGAGGCGGTGATGTGGTAGCGGTCCGTCATCTCCTGCACCACCAGCTCGGCGCTGTCCACCGGGGGGTCGACCGCGCGGCGCAGGTAGGTGGCCTGCAGCAGCGGCGGCGTCTTGGGCTGGGGCACCTTGAGCTCGCGCAGCGAGTCCGGCACGCCCGCGCGCGGGCCGAACTGGGCGGGGACGCTGCTGGCGGTGCGCGCCAGCGCCACGCCGCCGAGGAAGATGAGCGGAAGCAGCACCAGCATCCACCGCGGGATCCCCGCGATGCCGAACTTCCAGCGTCCGCCTGCCCGGGCGGGTTCGGTCACGGTCTTCCTCCTGCGATTCCCGAGACGTCCACCCACACGAATTGCGAGCCGCCGGTCCCGTGGCAATTCCGGGACCGGCGGCAAGTCGGTCAGGCAGTGCTTTCGTCGAAAAACGTAAGCGGAGCGAACGCCTGGAAGCGCGCGAAATGGTTGTCCCGGGTCCACAGCGGCAGGCCATGATGAATGGCCGTCGCCGCGATGACCGCATCCGCCAGTGCCACAGTCGTTCCGCGCACCCTGAGCCCGGCAGCCAGGTCGCCGGCAAGTTCCCATGCCGGCTCATCGATCGGGAGCCGCTTGAAGGCAGAGAGCACGGCGGTAATCTTCTGCCGCTCTACGGGATTCCTCGCACCTGTCAGAAGTTCGACTACGGTAACGGCGCAGATTGCGGCATTTTGCTTCGCGATGAGCTGGCGCGTCCTGATCGAGGGGAGTCTCTGGAACTCGATCAGGACGGAAGAGTCAGCGAGGATCACGCTCGGCGTTCCTCATCTGCAGGATGGCATCTACATCGATCCCGCCGCGCTCCGAAAGCCAGAGGGCCGCGGCCAGGGCCGGATCGTGCTCCGCAGCGGCCCGGAGCTCCGCCATCTCCTCCGCAGTAGGAGGGAGCCGATTCAGCGCATCTCCGAGAAACGTTTCAAGGGTTTCGAGCGGCTGGTCATCCTCCTCGGTGGGACGGATGGTAATCTCGACGTCCTGTCCCATCACCTCCCGCAGTTCCGGGATGTGGAGCAGGTCTGAATCGATGTGCTTCAGCACGCGAATCGACTTCACGAGAAACCTCCCAGAAGAAAAACTTCCACTCCTTACATTCGCCCGGGCGCGGAGTTTCGTCAAGTATCATTTAGCTCACGTACTTCAGCCCGCTGCCGGTGTTGAAGAGCACCACCTCGTCATCGGGGTGGATGGCACCGGTGGCGACGAGATGCGCCGTGGCGGCGGCGGTGGCGGCGCCTTCGGGCGCGCAGAAGATGCCGGTGTCGGCGCCCACGATCCCCGTCCACCGCCGCATCTCGTCGTCGTCGATGGCGATGGCGGCGCCGCCGGAGCGGCGGACGCCGTCCAGGATCAGGAAGTCGCCCACGGCGCGGGGGACGCGCAGGCCCGACGCGTACGTGTGGGCGCCCACCCACGGCTCCGCGTACTCCGTCCCCTCCTCCCACGCGCGGACGATCGGCGCGCAGCCGGAGGCCTGCACGGAGACCATCCGCGGCCGCTCCGGGCCGATCCACCCCAGCCGCTCCATCTCGTCGAACGCCTTCCACATCCCCACCAGCCCGGTGCCGCCGCCGGTGGGATAGACGATCACGCCCGGAAGCCGCCAGCCGAGCTGCTCGGCGACCTCGTACCCCATCGTCTTCTTGCCCTCCACGCGGTACGGCTCCTTGAGCGTCGACAGGTCGAACCAGCCGTGCTCGCGGGCGCCTTCCGCCACCCGCGCGGCGCAGTCGGTGATCAGCCCGTCGAACAGCTCCACGTCGGCGCCCAGCGCGCGCATCTCCTGCACGATGGGGTGCGGCGTGTCGCGCGGGACCACGACGTGCGCGCGCATCCCCGCCGCGGCGGCGTAGGCGGCGGTGGCGCTCCCCGCGTTGCCGGCGGAGGGGAGCGCCACCTCGCCGATCCCCAGCTCCCTGGCGCGGCTGACGGCCATGCACAGCCCGCGCGCCTTGAACGAGGCGGTGGGGTTCTGCCCCTCGTCCTTCACCAGGCACCGCCCCACGCCGATGCGCGCGGCCAGCCGCGGCGCGTCGATCATCGGCGTCCACCCCTCGCCCAGGCGCACGGCGTGGGCGGGGTCGCGCACGGGAAGGAGCTCCGCGTAGCGCCACAGGTCCGCCGAGCGGCCGGCGAGGTCGTCGCGCGAGAGGCGGCCGCGGATGGCGTCCAGGTCGTAGCGCGGGTAGAGCGGCTTCTCGCAGCAGGGAGAGAGCCGGTGGGGCTCCTCACTGGCGTACGATGCGCCGCAGCGCGTGCACTCCAGGTGCGTGGCGCCGCCGGCGGCGAGCGTATCCGTCAGGGACATCGAGTTCGGCCCGGGTCGACAGGTTGCGGCACCACGAGGGGCAGCCCGCCCCACACGATGTCGTGGAAGTGCGCGTCCATCTCCCGCGCGCCGGGGCGTGCGCCCCGGTTGAGCCACCAGCGCATCATCTCCACCAGCGCGGCGGCGAACACGCGGGCCGCAGCGGCCGGCGGGAGCGCGGGAGTGCCGGCGCCGGGGCAGAGCAGCTCCATCCGGCGCTCGATCATCCGCGCCAGGTGCCCCGTCAGCAGGTCGTTCACGGCCTCGCGCAGGCTGGACTGCTCCAGCGCGCGCAGGAACTGGTGGTACTCCGCCACGTGGCCGAACAGCTCCGCCACGGGCGCCACGCGGCGCGAGTCCCCGGCGTTCGCCAGGAAGTGCCGCTCCAGCGCCTCGAAGAAGCGCTCGGCGTCGCTCAGCAGCAGGTCGTTCTTGTTGCGGAAGTGCGTGTAGAACGTCGCCCGCCCCACCCGCGCGCGATCCAGCACCTGCTGCACGCTGATGTCGTCGAAGCGGCGCGCCGCCATCAGCTCCACCAGCGCGCTGGCCAGCGCCTGGCGCGTGCGGACCACGCGCCGGTCCGCCGCGTTTTTCCGAACACTCCGCGGGTGCCTGTCCATCATCGCCTTTCGCCGGCTGACAGCGTGGAGAGCGCCGCATACACTCCGCGCAGGGGACTATGCCACCTGCACGCGGGAGAGGTCAATGCGGCGCGAGACACTGGGCGGATGGGCGATGATCGCCGGCGCGGTCATGGGGCTGGTCGCCATGGGATTCCACCCCACCACCGCGGAGCGGGCCACGCTGGTGACGGCGGTGCACGCGCTGGCCATCGCGGGCGCGCCGGTGGCGTTCTACGGCGGGTGGGCGCTCGCGCGCCGGCTCTCCGCGGGCGGCGCGCTGGCGGAGCTGGCCCTCGTGTTCTACGGCGTCGCGGCGGTCGCCACGCTGCTGGCGGCCACGGCCAGCGGGCTGCTGGCGCCCGGCCTCGCGGCGGGCTTCGCCTCGCACGATGCCGGAGCGCGGGAGATGGCGGAGGCGCTGGCGCACTACAACCACGCGCTGAACCAGGCGTTCGCAAAGGTGCTGGTCGCGGCGTCGTCCGTGGCGATCGGCCTGTGGTCGCTGGAGATCGTGCGCACGCGGCTGATGCGGCGCGCGGCGGGGATCCTGGGCTGCGTGATCGCGCCGCTCACCCTGCTGGCCCTCTTCTCCGGGCACCTGACGCTGGACGTGCACGTCTTCGGCGCGGTCGTGCTGCTCCAGGCGGTCTGGCTGATCATGGTCGGATCGGAGCTGCGCCGCACGGGGGATGCGCCGGCATGATCGCGGGCATCCTCTCAGGAACAGCGTAGCCAATCCCCTGACTGGCCGAGAGTCGTCTTCCTGAGGGAGGCGCCGCTCACAACCTTCGGTCTGCATGGCACCCTGGCGCGCGACCGAAGGATCGTACCGGCCGAGCCGAGGGGCTGGTTCGTCGCGCGAATGCCTGCCCCACGACACGGCGACGGAGATCCTTCGGTCGCGCACAAGAGTTTTGCACCACTTCTGGTTACTCGTGTGCGCTCCCTCGGAGCGTGTTTACGTTCCGAGTTGCTGACACAAGCGCTTGTTCTCCTGAGAGAGCGCACGCGGCGAATCCGAAGATACTCAACCGGTTGCGCGCGACCGAAGGATCTACTCTCGGACACGAACAGGCCAGGGTCCGAGTCGTGATCCAGCCCCTTCGTTCTGCCGGCCAGATCCTTCGGTCGGCGCCAAAGTGCTTGCGCAGCAGAGGGTTCGGCGCGGTGCCTCCCTCAGGAAATCAAGCGGTTACGCTGATTCTTGAACACACTCTCAGGGAACCAATGCTCCTGCGGTGCTGGCCGTTCCGCCTAGCGTCTCGCCGGGCGGGCGGCCAGCACCGTTTCTACCGGCCCGCCGCAGTCGGGACACGCCGCCTCCGCGCCTTCCGTCCAGCGCCGGCACGCCAGGCAGAGGGTCACCAGCCGTCCCTCCTCCTCCGATGCGGCGGGAAGGAGGAACGCGGTGCCGTCGTCCGCCACCGCGCGGAGAGACGGGCCGCTGTAGAAGTGGGCCAGCAGGTCGCGCAGGTCCACGTCCGCCGCCTTCTCGACCACGTCCTCGCGCGTGACCGCCGTCCGGTCGCGAAAGCGGGCCCGCTCCGCCGTCCAGGTGCGCTGCACCCCCGGCTCCGGCGAAAGGGCGAGCGTCAGCCCGCGCGTCTCCAGCGAAAAGCGCGCATCCAGCCGGGACCGCAGCCGTTCCGCCGCCTTCCGCAGCTCCAGTCCCGGCGCCAGCTGCCTGCGATTCGCGGAGTGGATGGAGGGATCGCAGAAGATCTGCGCGCGCGCGTGCGACCAGAGCGGCGTCTTCAGCTCCCCCACGTCCGTCTCCACCACCGCCGTGTAGTCGTACGGCCGCTCCACCGTCCCCGCCTCGATGCGCGTGTCCCGCACCCCCGGCGCCCCCTGCAGCGCATCCAGCAGCGCGCGGGCGAGCAGGTCGCGGCGCTCGCGGTCGGAAAGCGGGCACCAGAGGTCGGGGTCGAGCAGCTCGTCCATCGAACAGTGCGAGAGTGCGAGAGTGCGAAAGTGCGAGAGTGCGAGAGTAACCGCTGATCGGCGATGATCGGCGCGACAACTTAGCCCGCGCGGAGGGCGGTCGAAACCGTAGAGGGGTTGACTCGCGCCAGCTCTCGTAACATTGTGAGTTACATGAAACGCAGCAATCGCTTCTCCGTCGCCCTGCACGTCCTGGTGCACCTGGCCGAGCGCTCCGGCGAGCCGGCGACCTCCGAGCAGCTGGCGGCGTGCGTGCGCACCAACCCCGTCGTGGTGCGGCGGACGCTCGCGGGGCTCCGCGAAGCCGGGCTCGTCGCCTCCGCGGCGGGGCACGGCGGCGGGTGGACGCTGGCGCGCGACGCGGAATCCGTCACGTTGGCCGACGTCTACGCGGCGCTGGGGGAGCGGATGCTGTTCGCCATCGACCTGAGCGGCGGCAACCCGGAGTGCCGGGTGCAGCGCGCGGTCTCCGGGACGCTGGACGACTTTCTTCACGACGCCGAAGCCCTGCTGGCCGCGCGCCTCTCCCGCCTGACCGTGGCGGACGTGGCGGTGCAGGCGTGCTCCGCGGGCGGCGGCGATGGCACGGGAGGATGATGATGGGACCCGATCGATACGACGTCGTGGTGGTCGGCGGCAGCTTTGCCGGATGGGCCGCCGCGCTGCAGCTGGGCCGGGCGCGGCGCCGCGTGCTGGTGGTGGATGCCGGGCGTCCGCGCAACCGCTTCGCGCACGCCTCGCACGGCTTCCTGGGCCAGGACGGCCGCGCGCCGGCCGAGATCGTCGCCACCGCGCGCGCGGAGGTGCTTGCGTATCCCACCGCCGCCTTCCTCGCGGACGAGGCCACGCACGCCCGCGCGGCGGATGACGGCTTCGAGCTGACCCTCGCCTCCGGCTCCACCGTCGCCGCCAGCCGCCTGGTCCTCGCGACGGGCATCGTCGACGAGCTGCCGGAAGTGCCGGGGCTGCGCGAGCGCTGGGGCGTCTCGGTGCTGCACTGCCCGTACTGCCACGGCTACGAGGTGGCGGACCGGCGCTTCGGCGTGCTGGCGGCGGGAGAGATGGCCGTGCACCAGGCGCTGCTGGTCACCGACTGGAGCGCCGACGTCACCCTGTTCACCAACGGCGCGCTGGAACCGGACGCGGAACAGCGCGACCAGCTCGCCGCGCGCGGCGTGCGCATCGAGACGCGCCCCGTCGCCGAGGTGCTGGGAGATGCCCCGGAGATCTCCGCCGTGCGGCTGGCCGACGGCGAGACGATCCCGATCGGCGCGCTGTTCACGCAGCCGCGCACGCGCATGGCGAGCCCGCTGGCGCAGCAGCTGGGGTGCGAGTTCGAGGACGCACCGGCCGGCCCCATCATCCGCACCGACCCGCTGCGGGCGACGAGCGTGCCGGGCGTGTTCGCCGCGGGCGACGCCGCGCGCGCGTTCACCAACGCCACGCTGGCCGCGGCGGACGGCGTGCTCGCCGGCGTCTCCGCGCACCGGTCGCTCGTCTTCGCCGCGCACTGATCCCGCGCGGGGCACGGGCGAAACCGCGCAGCCGCGCGTTCGTCCCAGCGGAGTGGATGAAAGAGGACGATCCGCCCGATGATCCCCCGGACCGCCCACCCCCCCGCTCGGCGGTTGAAACCGCTGCTGGAAATTCACGAAGTCCGCCTCCGCGGACGGGCGCGCTGGATCAGCGGAGGCGAGAGAGAAGGCGGTCGGCGGCGGCCAGGCCGGAGGTGACGGCGCCCTCCACCGTGGGCGCGTACAGCCAGTCGCCCGCCAGCACGGCGCGGTCGGCCGAATCCAGCGCCGTCGCCCGCAGCGCGGAAAGGCGGCCCAGCGAGCCGGGGCCGAAGATCGTCCACCCGTCGCGCCAGGTGTACAGCCGCGTCCCGACGATCGCGCGGTCGATCCCGGGGAGCGCGCGCACCACGTCGGGAAGGAGGAGGGCGAGCGCGTCGTCCGCCGTGGCGCCCAGCAGCCGCTCCGCCGCGTGCGGCAGCGCGAAGACCACCAGCAGACCCTTGCCCGGCGGCACCAGTTCCCGCACCTTGTTCTCCTGCACGCAGATGGCGGCGGCGTTCCGCGACTCGCCCGGCGGGTAGGACAGGCCGAACCAGCGCACGCCGGCGGGGCGGTCCACCAGCAGCGCCAGCGAGGCGGCGGGGCGCACCCGCACGCCTGGCAACGTTTCCGCGCCGGGGGGTGTCAAAAATTTAGCAACGCGCCTCGCCTCGGGCGCGGGCACCGCCAGCACCGCGGCGGCAAAGCGTTCGCTCCACCCCTCGCCCGAAAGCTGCGCGCCGCCCTCCGCCGGTTCTACCGCGTCCACCGCGGTGGAGAGACGGAGCGGCGCACCGCCCTCGCGCAGGCGGTCCGCCGCCGCGCGGCAGAAGCCGTCCGCCCCGCCGCGCAGCGCCTTCACCTGCAGGGCGAGCCCCTGGCGCGCCAGGGCGTGGTAGAAGCCGGCGCTCGCCTCGTCCGGCAGGGTGCCGTACAGGGTGGCCAGCAGCGGCGCCGCCAGCAGCTCCACGAAGTCGCGGCCCAGCTCGCGCCGGCCCCAGGCGGCGATGGACTCCACGTCCAGCCCCGCGGCGGCGGCCTGTTCGAGGGACGCGAGCTCCAGGTCGGCGGCGTGGCGCTGCAGGAAGGGAAGGTACCGGGCGCCCATGCGCAGCTTGAGCGGCAGCGGCAGCGCGCCCGAGGCCAGCATGCTGGCCGGGGAGCCGTAGACCACTTCGTGCGCCCGCCCCCCGCGCCAGAGCGCGTCGCGGCCGGGAGAGCGCTGCGCCAGCTCCCCGGCGCCCGCGGCGCGCAGCAGGCCGAAGAAGGCGTGGTACGTCTCCGCGTACAGCTGCACCGCGGGGTCGATGCGCCAGCCGTCCACCCGGTCCGTGCGGGTGCGCCCGCCCACCGCGGGGGCGGCGTCGAAGACGGTGACG
>DASTNU010000295.1:0-2596 GCA_035720605.1 Longimicrobium sp.
AAGGATGCGCGCAACCAGTCCCTTCCGTCTCTCGGTCGTCGCCGCTTTCCTGGCTGCCGCCGGGTGCGACTCGCCCACGGCGCCGGAACTGCGCCAGCCCCGCACCGTGCGCATCGTCTCCGGCGACGCGCAGACGGGAACGGTGGCGCGGCCTCTCCCCGCGCCGCTGGTGGTAAAGGTCCTGGACCGGCACCGGCGCCCCGTCCCCGGGCGGCTGGTCGGCTTCACGGTCCTCGGCGGGGGCAGCGTGACCCTGGCCAGCGCGACGACCGACCTGGAGGGCTACGCGCGCACGGAGTGGACCCTGGGCACCAGCACCGCCGACAGCCAGCGCGTGGTGGCCGCCGTTCTGGGCAACGGGGCGGACAGGAGCCGCTCCGCCGCCTTTCGCGTGGAGGCGCGGCCGGATGTACCCGAGCGGATGATGCCTGTCGCGGATTCCGCGTGCACGGGGAGCGTGGGGATGCCGCTGCCGGACTCGCTGGCGGTACGGGTGGTGGACCACTACGGCAACGCCGTCCCCGGCGCCCCCGTGGTGTGGCGGGTCCTGGCTGGAGATGGGACCATCTCGCCGGAAATCAGCGTTGCCGGGAGCGATGGCGTGGCGCGCGCGATGTGGACGCTGGGCACGCGCCTGGACACCGCGCAGGTGGCCGAGGCGGCCGCCGGCATGCTGCTGCGGGCGAAGTTCGTCGCCACGGCGGGGGTTGGCCTCGGGGTCCGGCTGAGGAAGGTGGCAGGCGACGGACAGACGGCGGAGGTGGGGACGCAGCTGGCGGATTCGCTGCGGGTGCAGCTTACGCTCGCCGACGGGCGTCCCGTGGTGGGCGCGCCGATTGCCTGGGCGGCGGCGGACGGGGGAACGTTCTCACCCCCGGAGTCGGTGACCGACGCGAACGGTGAGGCCGCGGCGGCGTGGACGCTGGGTGAACCCCCGGGCGTGATGACCGCGACCGCTTCCTTCGGCGGGATGGAGCCGGCCGTCTTCATGGCCACCGCGGTACAGGTGTTCTACGTGCGTCCGCTCCACGCGTACCCCGGACATCCCGACTGGCCACGCCCGCTGGTGGGAGCCGCGAACAGCGTGCTGGACGACACGCTGGGAATCATCGTCACGGACCGGCACGCGAGGCCCATGGCCGGGCTGGAGGTGGGCTGGCGGGTGTCGGGGGGAAGCGTGTCGCCCGTCGTGAGCGTCACCGATGCAGAGGGGGTTGCCCGCACGCAATGGACGCTGGGGGCGGCGGGGGTCGCCGGTGCGTACGCGAGCATCGGTGGCCGCGAGGTGGCGGTCATTGGAGGCTTTGCCGTGCGGAAGCTGTACGCGGGTCCGGAAGACAGCCTGCTGGCCCGTGCGGGCACGACGGTGGAGGTTTCGGTGGAAACCATTGAAAGCAACCTCATGTGGATGCCCGTTCAGGGGGCGGTGGTGCACTGGACGGTGCTGAGCGGCGGCGGATCCGTTTCGCCCGCCGTCACCCGCACGCAGGGAACCAATCGGGAACCGCAGGGGCTCGTGACCGCCGCGTTCACGCGCTGGACGCTGGGCCCACCGGGACCGCAGACGCTGCGGGCCACGCTGGGCAACCTTCAGGTCACGCTCACGGCGACCGCCCTGGATACCGTGCGGCGGGTCCGGCTGACGCAGGTGCCGGGTCACATCCTGGACGCCACGCGCGACCGCGTTCTCTGGCTCGACCGCACCGGCGGGCGCAGCGTGCGGCTGCGCGACGTGGCGAGCGGCACGGACGTCACCATCATGTCGGGTCTCGCCGCAGACCCGGAGCTCGCCATGCTCTTCTCCGCCGGCGCGCTGGTCCGGGTGGGGGCCGGCCCCGCTCCCGGGCTGTACGAATGGCGCAACCACACCCTCTCCCTCCTGATGGACGGACGCGCCAGCGTCCAGGGGGAATGGGCGGCGTGGAACGGCGCGGGTGGCATCCACCGGCGCAACCTGAGCACCGGGATCACGGCGGTGGTCGTGGACCATGGGAACGTTCTCGCGGTGGCCCCGAACGGGGACGTGGTGTTCGGGACTCCGTCGGGACCGGGTTGGCTTACCGATCTCTGGCGCTTTCGCGACGGCCAGATCATCAGCGTGTCGCAGGGCCGGGCAGTCGAGGCCGTGTACGCCGACGAAGTGAACGTCGCGCTGCGCTACCCGTCGGGATCGCTCGGCGCATACGGGGTGTCGCTCATCCTGGGTGCGCCGCCGACGGGTGAGTTCGGGCTGATCAGCATGAGGACCGGTGCCTACGGCTACGAGAGCTTCGGGGGGGCGCTCAGCATGGCCGGGGGCTGGACGGCCTGGTCGGAGATGGTGTATCCCGGCATCGGGTCGTCCAAGGCCGGCTACCCCGTCGCAAGGCGGCACCCGGTGCCGGTGAACGCGGGTGGTATCCGCACGAAGATCGAGGCGATCTCCCCCACCGGCGCACTGGTCTTCCGCTCCGCCACGCGCCGGTATCTCGACGTACCGGGAGGGCCGGCGGCGGACTGGGGCCCCGCGGCGGCGGGCGAGTCGGTAATCTGGAGGGGCGGCGCCTTTCTGCTGATCACCGCGGACGGTACGCTCTACGAGCTGCTCTGAACCCGG
>DASTNU010000296.1:0-5074 GCA_035720605.1 Longimicrobium sp.
GCGCCGTCCACGACTCGCTCTGCCCGCGCGTCATCGTCTTCAGGTCCGGGTCCTTTCCCCCGCCCACCGCGCCGATCACCGTCGTCACCAGGCCGGCGACGCGGGTGACGTTCATCGGCACGGGCTTGCGGTAGGGCGCGCCGGCGCCGGCCATGCCGGCGCCCGCCGCGCGCCCCATCCGCAGCGCCGAGTTCCACAGGGCGTCGAGCTCCGCGCGGCCGGTGGCGGGGTCCAGCACCTGGGCCACGTCCCCCGCGGCGAAGACGTCGGCGGCGCTGGTCTCCAGCAGCTCGTCGACGGTGACGCCCCGGTCCACCGCGATCCCCGCCTCCTTCGCCAGCTCCAGCCGCGGGCGGATGCCGACGGCGACGGCCAGCACCTCGCACGGAAGCCGCTCCCCCGCGGCCGTCTCCACCGCCGCCAGCCGCCCGTTCTCCCCCACCGCCCGGGCCACCTCGGTGCGGCGGTGGATGCGCACGCCCTCCATCTCCAGCCGCTCCTCCACGATGGCGGACTCCACGGGATCCAGCACCTTGCTCCAGTAGCGGTCGCCGCGCAGGAAGTAGTGCACGTGCATCCCCTGCGCGTGCAGCCCCTCCACGATCTCCAGCGCCGTGCTCCCCCCGCCCACCACGACGGCGCTCCCCCGCCGCCGCGCGCGCCGCAGCATCGCGCGCGCCTGGTCCAGCCCGTCCAGCTGCATCACCCCGTCCAGCTCGCCGCCGGGGAACTCCGGGGGGATGGAAACGGCGCCGGTGGCCAGCAGCAGCCGGTCGTACCCGATCGTCCGCCCATCCTGCAGCGTGAGCCGGTGCTCCGCGGGATGGAGGGAAGCCGCGCGGGCATGGATGCGGTCGATCCCCAGCGCCGCCACCTCCCCCGGGGAGCGGACGTACAGCCGCGTCTCCGGCACGGAGCCGGTAAGGAGATAGGCGAGGCCCGGCCGCGAGTAGAAGGGATGCGGCTCCTCGCCCACCAGCGTGATCGCGGCGGCTGGGTCTCGCTCGCGGATGGCCTCGCACGCGGAGAGCCCCGCGATCCCGGTGCCGGCGACGGCGTACCGCCGCGTCACGCGTCCGCATCCGGCAGGGCGAAGCGCAGCACGCCGCGCGGGCAGCGGGCCACGCACTCGCCGCACAGGATGCAGTGGCTCTCCAGCACCGGCCTGGCCTCGCGCGAGTAGCGTCGCACGTCGATGCCCATGGGGCAGTTGTACGAGCAGATGCCGCACTGCACGCACCGCCCGGCCACCGCCTCCACGTGGCCGCGGGCCAGCAGGCGCAGCCGCTCCGCGTCGGTGGGCAGCGGCCCGCGCACCGGCTGCACCGCCCCACTGCCGACGATGGTCACCAGCGTGCCCGGCCCCTCGCCTTCCCGCCCTTCGTTGGCGCTGGATTCCGGCGCGGCGCCGTCTTCCGGAGATCTCGGGTCGGGCGCGGCTGCGCGGCGGCGGAGAAAGCGGAGCAAGGGCGGCCGCGGGTGGATGGAGATGGATGCGGATCGGGAAACACACGACGCAACGACCGTGCACGCAGGGGAATAAGGACAGCGGGCGCACGGCCATGCCGCGCGCCCGCTGTCCATCGAGGAACCGGAGGAATCGGGGGATGCCGTCGCTGGCTATTCCCTATTCCCTATTCCCTATTCCCTATTTCCCTATTCCCTGCCCTACTGGCTGATCCCCAGCTGGTGCAGGATGAACGCGTACCGGAACGCCGTCTCGCGCAGCGCGTCGTACCGGCCGGACGAGCCGCCGTGGCCCGCGCCCATGTTGGTGCGCAGGATGAGCACGTTGTCGTCGGTCTTCATCGTGCGCAGCCTGGCCACCCACTTGGCCGGCTCCCAGTACGCCACGCGCGGGTCGTTCAGCCCCGTGGTCACCAGCATGGCGGGGTAGTCCTTGCGCTCCACGTTGTCGTACGGCGAGTACGAGAGCATGTAGCGGTACTCCGCCTCGTTGGCCGGGTTGCCCCACTGCTCCCACTCGCCCGCGGTGAGCGGGATGCTGGCGTCGGCCATGGTGTTGATGACGTCCACGAACGGCACGTCGGCCACCACCGCCCTGAACAGGTTCGGGCTCATGTTCACCACCACGCCCATCAGCAGCCCGCCCGCGCTGCCGCCGCGGATGGCCAGCCGCTCGCTGCTGGTGTAGCGCTCGCGCACCAGGTGCTCCGCCGCCGCGATGAAGTCGGTGAAGGTGTTGCGCTTGTTCATCATCTTCCCCTGGTCGTACCAGGAGCGCCCCATCTCCTGCCCGCCGCGGATGTGCGCGATGGCGTAGATCACCCCGCGGTCCAGCAGGCTCAGGTTGGCGTTGGAGAAGGTGGGGTCGGTGCTGCTGCCGTAGGAGCCGTACGCGTACAGCAGCAGGGGGCGCGAGCCGTCGCGCACCAGCGGCTTTTTGTAGACCAGCGAGACGGGGACCATCGTCCCGTCGCCGGCGCGGGCCCAGGTGCGCTCCGTGGCGTACTGCGAGGGATCGTACCCGCCCAGGACCTCGTTCTGCTTGCGCAGCTCGCGGCGGCGCGTCGCCATGTCGTAGTCGAACACCGAGAACGGCGTCACCATCGACTGGTAGCCGAAGCGCAGGTTGGTCGTGTTGTACTCGGGGTTGCTCCCCGGCCCCGCCGTGTAGACCGGCTCCTCGAAGGCGATCACGTGCTCGTCGCCGCTGTTCACGTCGCGCACGCGGATCTGCCGCAGCGCGTTGGTGCGCTCGTACAGCACCAGGTGCCCGCGGAACACGTCGTAGCCGTCCAGCAGCACGTCGCCGCGGTGCGGCACCAGGTCGCGCCAGTTCGCGCGGGAAGGATCGCTCTCCGGCGCCGTCACCAGCTTGAAGTTGTTGGCGCCGTCCACGTTGGTGCGGATGACGAAGCGCCCGTTCTGGTGGTTCACCCCGTACAGCAGGTCCTTCTGCCGCGGCGACACCACGCGGAACGCGTCGTTCGGCCGGTCCGCCGGCACCACCCACGCCTCCGAGGTGGTGAAGCTGCCGCTGCTGAGCACCAGGTACGCGTCGTCCTTGGTGCGGTAGATCCCCACGCGGAACAGCACGTCCGGCTCGTGGAAGATCATCTGGTCCTGCGAGGTGGGCGTCCCCAGCGTGTGGCGGAAGATGCGGTCCGGCCGCTGCGCTTCGTCCGTCTTGGTGTAGAAGAGCGTGCGGTTGTCCGCCGCCCACGTCGCGCCGAAGTGCACGTCGTCCACGCGGTCGGGAAGGATCTGTCCCGTCTCCAGGTCCTTCACCATCAGCGTAAAGTGCTCCGACCCGGCCGTATCCACCGAGAACGCCAGCATCCGGTGGTCGGGGCTCACGGTGAAGGCGCCCAGGGTGTAGTAGCGCTTTCCCTCGGCCATCTGGTTCTGGTCGAAGAGCACCTCCTCCGGCGCCTCCATGCTCCCCCGCCGCCGCGCGAAGATGGGGTACTGCTTTCCCTCCTCCGTGCGCGAGTAGTAGAGGTACGGGCCAATGCGGTCCGGCACGTTGGTGTCCGTCTGCTTGATGCGCCCCAGGATCTCCTGGTACAGCGTCTCCTGCAGCTGCTGCGTGGGCGCCATCACCGCGTCCGTGTAGGCGTTCTCCGCCTGCAGGTACGAGATCACCTCCGGGTTCTGGCGGTCGCGCAGCCAGAAGTAGTTGTCGACGCGGACGTCGCCGTGCATGGTGTCCGTCTTGGGGATCACCCGGGCGACGGGGGGCGCCGGCAGCGTGGCGTTGCCGTTCTGCGCCGCGGCAGGTACGGAAGCCACGGCGGCGGCCAGCAGGGCGAGGATGCGCAGCGTGATTCGCGGCATGGTTCGGCGGGGGAGACAGGGTGTGCTAAAAACTTCGCACATCCACGATAATCGTCCGCAGCCGCGCGCGACAGGGGGACGTTCAACCGCGGCGGCGGGAACGGATTCCATTCGCGGCGCTATCAGGAACGGCCGCCCGGCGCAACGGACGGGCGATGCAGGATCCATCCACGGGGAGGGGGAGGCACGCATGCCGCGCGGCAAGATCTACGCAGACGTCACGCAGACCATGGGCGACACGCCCCTCATCCGGCTCAACCGGCTGGCCGCCGGGCTGCCGGGGCGCATCGCCGTCAAGCACGAGGGCTTCAACCCCTTCAACTCCGTCAAGGACCGCATCGGCGCGGCGATGGTGGACGACGCCATCCAGCGCGGCGCGCTGCGCCCCGGGATGGTGATCGTGGAGCCCACCAGCGGCAACACCGGGATCGGCGTGGCGTACGCGGCGGTGGCGCGCGGCTTTCGCTGCATCTTCACCATGCCGGAGACGATGACCATCGAGCGGCGCAACCTGCTGCGCGCGCTCGGCTGCAAGCTCGTCCTCACGGAAGGGCCGAAGGGGATGAAGGGCGCCATCGCGCGCGCGGAGGAGATCGCGGGGCGGCTGGGCGACGGCGCCTGGATGCCGCGCCAGTTCGACAACCCCGCCAACCCCGAAATCCACTACCGCACCACGGGCCCGGAGATCTGGGAAGACACCGACGGCCAGGTGGACGTCTTCGTCGCCGGCGTGGGGACGGGCGGGACGATCACCGGCGCGGGGCGCTACCTGCGCGAGCGCAAGCCGGGGATCCGCATCGTCTGCGTGGAGCCGGCGGAAAGCCCGGTGCTCTCCGGCGGGCAGCCGTCGCCGCACAAGCAGCAGGGAATCGGTGCGGGGTTCGTCCCCGGCAACCTGGACACGGGCATCTACGACGAGATCGTCCGGGTGAGCAACGACGACGCCATCGCCACGGCGCGTCGGCTGGCGCGCGAAGAGGCGGTCTTCGCGGGGATCTCGTCCGGCTCCATCACCTGGGCGGCGCTGCAGGTGGCCGCGCGCCCGGAGATGGAGGGCAAGCTGATCGTCTCCGTGATCTGCGACTTCGGCGAGCGGTACCTCTCCAACCCCGTGTACAACGAGCTGCCGGACCCGGACTTCGCGGAGTTCGACGACGCCCTCGCGACGGAGCCGGCTGCCGCGTGAAGGGGTGAAGGGGTGACTGGGGTCAGGGGTGACGGGTGACGGGGTGACGGGGTGAAGGGGTGAAGGGGTGAAGGGGTGAAGGGGTGA
>DASTNU010000297.1:0-6668 GCA_035720605.1 Longimicrobium sp.
CGTGGAATGCGAATCTAAGGAGGGCCCCCGAGGGGTCAAGCATGCTGGCCGGGGTTGCAAGATCCCTGGCTCTCTCCAGCAGCAGAAGGGCGGCGCCTCGCGGTGCCGCCCTCTGTGGCTTTCGATCCGTTCCCGCGCTCCGCTGCGGCATCGGCCACGCTCACGCCGGCGACAGGACCGCACCGGTCGGGATGGCCGGCGAGCGGAAGAACTGGTCCCGCACCCGCCAGACCGCTGTCGCGTCCAGCCTCTCGCCCTCGAAGACGATCTGCCGGCTTGCACTGTCGCCGCGGTCCTGCAGGTAGCGCGTCACGTTCATCCAGCGGATCGCCCCCTCCGCGTCCCGGATCACCAGGTAGACGTCCACGGGCTGGCTTACCCAGTACTCCAGGTGCCGCGGGTTCTTCACGTCGAAGACCTCCTTGCCGTCGCGCTTGCGGGTGCGCAGGTACGAGCCTCCGCTCTTGAGCTGCACGTAGATCTTCCTCCCGCTCGCGGAGCCGTCGTTGTCCTTGAACTCCACCTCGCCGTCGATGCCGTAATCGAACTTCGTCAGCTCGCGGAAGATCTGGTTCGCCTCGCCGCAGATCGCGAGCATGTGGCCGATGAGGATCTGCTCCAGCGCCTGCGTGTCCAGCTCCTGGGTGGCGCGCTGGTCCATGTTCAACACCCGCCGCGCCACCGGGTCGCTCGCGAGCCGCTGCTCGATGTGGTCCAGGAGCGGCACCTTCTCGTCGCACTTCTGGCAGTAGATGAAGTCCTTCTTCGCGCGCAGGCGTTCCTGCACCGCGTCCAGGTCCTTCACCGGCCGGGAGCACGCCGGGCACACGTATCGCCGGTCGCGCCGCACGTCGCGGGCGTACTTCTCCAGGTGCCGGTGGACGTACTCGATGAAGATCACCTTCAGCTCGTCGGGGATGTCCGTGTCGAGAAAGACGCTGATCGTCCCCTCCCCCTCGGCCATGCGCTCCATCAGCAGGCCCACCGTGCCGCCCTTGCTCGTCTCGAACTCCGCGGCGTTGCGCCAGAGCTCGCGGTGCTGGAACTCGCGGCTGTACCACAGGCGCACCACCAGCGTGGTGTAGATGGTCTGCCACTCGCCGGTGAAGGTGTAGGAGACGAAGATCTCCGGGTGGCTGGGGATGGGCCGCTCCTGCCGGTACTGCGAGGGGAACACCAGCTGCCGCCCCTCCGGCGTGTCTTCGGCGATGCAGAGCGACTTGTCCAGAAAGGTCTGCACCATGGCCCGCATCAGCAGCTCTTCGTCCGCGGGCTCCAGCCGCTCCACGCCCTCCAGGTCGATCAGCCGGTCCAGCACCGCCTGCTCCCTGACGCTGCCGATCTCGTCGGTGTGCGCGCGGGCGGCGCGGATCACGGCCGCGGCATAGCCGTTGAGAAGGTCCGGACGCAGCAGGACCAGGTCGCCGAACTTCAGGGGAAGCACCAGCCCCTGGTTGGCCAGCAGCTTGACCGCCGTGCGAACGTCGGCCGCGCCGAAGCTCTCCCCCGGCAGCGCCTGCTCCAGCCGCTGGGTCAGCTCGGCGAAGCGAAGCAGCCGGGTGTTCTTCTGATCCGTGATCGCGATCAGCGCGTTTTTCAACTCGGCCAGCAGGCGCGGCGTGCTGGTCCAGGGCAGCCTGTCCCAGGGGATGTGCTCCGCGATGAGCTCCTTGAGCCGTGACGGGCGGCTGCCGTTCTGCGCGTCGGAGCAGTTGTCGCCCCGCTTTGCGCTCGTCGGCAGGTAGGCCGCCACGCCGTGCGCCTGCAGAAAGCGCTCGATCTTGCGCTGGCTGACCTTGGCGTCGCCCACGTCCACGCGCGCGGCGACCAGGAGCTTTGCCACCTCCCGGGCCTGCTCCTTGGGCACGGCGGCGCGCAGCACCTTCAGCCACACGCCGATCTCGGCGAACGGATCGTTTTCCTGCGGATTGAACAGCAGCAGGGCGAGCGCCGTCTCGTCCAGGAAGAGCTGGTGGATCAGGCGGTAGTCCTCCTGCCCCGCCAGGTCCCACAGTAGGGCCTCTCGGTCCAGGTCGTCCTGCGCCTGCAGCGGCAGGTCCAGCCGCCAGACCTGCATGCCGTGGGTGGATTCGGTGGGAACGAACCGGTCCTCGATCAGGCGGTGCGCGAGCCCCGACTTGCCGACGCCGCTCTCCCCCACCAGCACCACCTTCGCGTTCACGTAGCGCCGGCTCTGCTCCAGCGGCGCGGCGGCTGCCCCAGTCGTGAGGCGAAGCACGTAGACCGCGTGTTGGGGCTGGGCCGTTCCCACGAAGAGCCGTTCACCACCAGGACTGAAAGCCACGCACATAGGTGCCAGGTAGTCCTTTGGCTCGAGTTTAACGACTCCGATGCACTGCCCCGATTTCCAGTCCCAGAGCCGGACGGTTTGGTCTATAAACCCGGTGGATGCGATGACGTTGCCGTCGGGGGAGATGGCAACCGACCTGACGGTGGAGGTGTGGCCTTCCAGAGTGCCGACGTTCGTGCCGGTTTCCAGGTCCCAGATCTTGATCGTGTGGTCATTCGATCCCGAGACGGCATGCCGGCCGTCAAGTGTGACCGTGACGGAGCGTACCGCGTCGGCGTGACCCTCGAATGACGCGATGCAGTCGCCGGTATCCAAGGCCCAAAGCCTGAGAGTGGCGTCCATCGAACCAGAAACCGCCTGCCGGCCATTGGGCAGAACGGCGACCGTCCAGATCCCTTCCGTATGTCCTTCAAGTGTGGCCGTGCTGCGTCGGGAGTGGAGGTCCCACACCTTCAGCTTGCTGCCCACGGACGCGACGATCCTCTCGCCATCGGGCGTCAGCGCCATGGCGAGCATGGGCTGACCTTCCTCCTCCCAGACCTCTAACTCTTTCCCTGTCCGAAGGTCCCACTTCCGGATTGTCCGGTCGTCGGATACAGAGATGACCGCGGTGTCGTCGGTGGTGAGGACGACGCTGTTTACGTCGTCGGTATGGCCATCCAGGACTGCGCGGCATTCTCCAGTCTCGACGTCCCAGATCCTGATCGTCCCATCCCAGGAGCCGGAAACCACCAAGCTACCATCCCTGGAGACGGCAAGGCTGACAACAAACTCCGTATGCCCCGTGAGCCTTCGCTCAATGACAGCGAACTGTTCAGGGCTCGTCTGCTTCGCCGCAGGCCGGGACTTCGTCCGTGCCCTCAGTTGACGCGTGGAGGGGGCCGCTGTTTCCGCGGGTCTGCAGACGGCCAAGAGCTCCTTGAAGGCCGCTCTGGATTCTTTCCTGTAGTCGACGTACCGGTACCGCCGCAGGGTGTCGGGAAGGTCGCAGTCGTCGAGCAGGAGGGGGATGAAGCGACGCTCGGCGTTGACGGGGTCGCGAAACAGGACGGTGCTGCGCTCCAGCGCCACCCAGTTGGAGCCCAGCGCCGCCGGCGACAGGCAGAGCACCAGCGTGCGCGCCGCCTCCAGGCCCCGCTCGACGGCCAGGTAGATGTCGTCGCCCGGCTGGATGGACCATTCATCGAACCAGACCCGTAAGCCCGCGGCCTGCAGCTTTTTCGCCAGCCGCTGCACCCGGACCTTGTCCTGCGCGTTGTGGCTGAGGAAGACATCGAATGAGAATTCCATGTCCATTGCCGTCGAATCGGGAAACCCAGCGAAGGTGGGAAAATCGAAATCCTACCCGCCCCGACAATGCTAGTGCAGGCGGAGCCGGATCGCCACGTCGTCACTGTCTACAAGATTTCTGCCCGCGACAATACACGACAAGGGGCGGCACCCAGATCGGCGCCGCCCCTGCTTCGTGCTCCGTTTCCGCGGCTACCCGCCCGACGGCCGCGGGGCCGGGGACGCGTGCCAGTGCACCACCTTCCACGCGCCCGCGGTGTCACGGTGGAAAACCACCGACCGGCGGGACGGCGTCTCGCTGCCCAGGTGGAACGACACGATCGCGACGTCGGGTCCCGCCATCTGCACCCGCAGGTCCCGCACCGGGAGCCCCTGCACCATCGGCTGCCCCGCCTGGGCGCGGCGGGTGCGCTGCGACTCCATGAACTCCCTGAACACGTTCTCCACCGCCTGCCGCCCGTCCACGCGCGACGGGAGCTGGGGGAAGGGAAAGAACATGGTCATGTCGTCCGCGAGGTACGAGCGGAACTCCTCCCACTGCAGCGAGTCGAAGGCCGCGAGGAACCCCTCTGCCGCCCCGTGCGCCGAGACCGAGTCGGCGGCGGCGGCGAGCGCGGGGCTGGCGCCCGGTGGGGCCGCGCGCGGAGAATGCGCCGCACCGCAGCCGGCGAGCAGGCCGAGGGACGAGGTGACGAGCAGGACCTGGCGCAGTCGATACATGACGAATCTCTCTCGCAAGTTGGCAGCCTCGATCCGGTCGAGGCTGCGGGGGATCAGAGCCCCAGCACCTCCACGCCCTGCTCGAAGACCACGTCCACGGGGATCCCCGCGCCCGCCAGGCGGTCCAGGTCGCCCTGGAGCTCCGCGTCGATGCTGCCGTAGCGGTCCATGAACGCCTGTACCCCGGCGTGGTCGCCGTCGCCCTGAAAGCGCAGGATCTGCTCGGAGAGCGCGTCCATCGCCTGCCGGAACCGCGCGGGGTCCACCCGGTAGGTGCCCGTGGCCGGGTCGCGGGTGAAGGCGCCGCGCTCCTTGAAGTAGTTGAAGCGCGCGATGTTGGCGCGGCCGTGCGCGCTGCTCGCGCCGAACCGCACCGAGCGGAAGATGCTGGCCAGGAAGGTGACGTAGCTGTCCATCACGTCCCCCTGCAGCTCGCCCATCTGCTGCAGCTGCACCTGCATGTACAGCCCCAGCACGTCCGCCTTCCCCTCTTCCAGCGCGCTGGCGTGCTCGCGCAGCGCCTCGCGTACCGTGCCGCGGCCGTTGATGGTGTTCTTGATCCCCAGCCCGTGCGCCACCTCGTGGAACATGGTGTTCCCGAAGAAGGCGTCGAAGGTGATGTGCCGGCGCTGCTCCGGCGCGATCAGCATCCCGGCGATGGGCACCAGGATGCGGTCGAACTTGGCGCGCATGGCGTTGCGCAGCTGCAGCCGGCGCGTGCCCTTCTGCAGCTGCACCTGCTCGTCGTTGGGCAGGTTGATGGCGATGGTCTTGGAGCCCGCGTTGCTCTCGCCGGCGTAGTAGACGGCGTCGTACGCGTTCAGCTCGCTGTCCGTCCCCGGCGTCTCGCGCTTGTACTCCTCCGGCACCGGCAGTCCGCGCTGCAGCTGGGGGAGCAGCGCGGCGTAGCGCGACAGCCTGCGGCTCCACTCCTGGTCCTTCACCAGCACGTACGCCTCGTACGACGCCTTGTAGCCAAAGAGCTGGTCCTCGTACGTCTCGATGGGCCCGATCACCACGTCCAGCGTGTTGGACTTCATGTCCAGCCAGGCCAGGTCGCTGGGCTGGTAGTCGTCCGTGACCAGCGCCCGGGCGCGCAGCTCCAGGTACCGCCGCAGCCCCGGGTCGTCCGCCAGCGCCGCCGCCTCCCGCAGCCTGGCCGCGGCGCGCTGCAGGTGTGCGGCGAAGGCGACGTGGTACGGCACCGCCACCAGCCGCCCGCCGGGGCCGCGCCGCACCAGCGTGTACAGGCTCTTCAGCGAGTCCGCGCGCGCGCCGCCCGCGGCCGTCTGCGCCTCGAGCTCCTCGCGGGTCATGTCCGCGGGATACAGGTTCGCGCCGTCCGCCTTCGGCCGGGTGCCGGGGACGAACGGGGCGTTGTTCGCCAGGCGGTCCCACGGGCCGTAGTTGATCTCCGCGTACCGCCGCACGCGCGGATCGGCGATGGAGGCGAGCAGCGAGTCCAGGTCGCCGTACGCCTGCAGCGTGAACAGCGCGTCCATCTCCCGCGCCGCCTCGATCAGCAGCGGGATCATCTGCCGCTCGCGCGCCGTCAGCGGCAGGTCCGTCGTCAGGCGGACCGGCGTGTAGCGGGCGAGCTTGATGTCGATGGAGTCCTGGGCGTGGAGGGCGGCCGGGGCGCAGACCGCCAGTGCGCCGAGCGCCGCCGCCGCCAGGAGATGCCTGAGATTCATCGGATTTCGGGGATGGGGGAACCGCTCTGGCCGGATGGGCGCGGCACGATACGCCACGCCCCCGGTTACGGCAAGCGGAATTCGCCCGGCTGGGGGGGGGACGCGGTCTGCCAGTCGGACGAGCGAAAGCCGCCCGGGTTGGGCGGCTTTCATACCAGATCCGGAACACGGTGTCATTCTGAGCCTCAGAATGACAGCGATCCTCAGGCGCGGCCGGCCCGCGCGTCCAGCGCCGCGTCCACCGCGGAGAGGAACTGGTCCACGTCCAGCGGCTTGGTCAGGTAGTCGCGCGCCCCGGTGGCGCGCAGGCGCTCGACCTGCCGGGTGGTGGCGTCGGCGCTGATCACCAGCACCGGGATCTCGCGGGTGCGGTCGTCGTCGCGCAGCTCGCGCAGCACCACCTCGCCGGGAAGGTCGGGAAGGTGCAGGTCCAGCAGGATCAGGTCGGGCCGGTGCTCGCGCGCCAGCTGAAGCCCCAGCCGCCCCTGCAGCGCCGGGATCACGTCGATCTCCGGCCGGTCGCGCAGGATGCTTTCCACCAGGTCCAGGTTGGCCAGGTTGTCCTCCACGTACAGGATCGTCCGCTCCGGCGCCGCGCCCCGCTCCCCCCGCGGCGCGTCCGCCCGGCCGTCCGGAAGGCGCTGGCGCGGCGC
>DASTNU010000298.1:0-2184 GCA_035720605.1 Longimicrobium sp.
AGGATGTCATCCCCCGGCGCCTGCCGCTTCCGGAATCCCGCCGTCAGCGTTCGATCACGATGGTGCCGGCGGTCGACTGGACGGGGTACGACTCCAGCACCGCCCCGTTGAACCACACCTGCACCCGCGTGCCGACGGTCAGCGCGCTGGTGGAGCTGCGGGTGAGCTGGTCCCCGCTGCGCTCCACGATCACGGTGCGGCGGTTCACCGACACCCACGCGACCGGGTAGCCCGCGCTGCGCGTGGGGATCTGCTCCACCAGGATGCGCGCGCCGTTCGTCTGCGTGATGTCGCCGATGATGCTGGCGGACTCGTCGGGGATCACGCCCAGCCCCAGCCCGTCCGGCCCTCCCGGCGCGCCGTTGCACCCCTGCAATACCAGGCACGCCGCCAGCGCGGCGATCGCGAACCCTTTGCTCATTGACCGTCGCCTCCTGTCCGGGTCCCGTTCCGTGCTGCCGCGGAGAGAACGTGCGTCCGGCGCGGATCGCGACACGGCGCCGCATGGATCGCGCCGCGTGACATGCGCGGCGGGAACGCTATCTTCCCGTGCGACGCGCTCGTCCTTTCCCATCGCACCCCGCATCCCATGCGCCTGAGCACTCTGGCCGCCGCCGCGGCCTCGCTGTGGCTGGCCCTTCCCGCCGCGGCACAGCCGCGCGTCGCGGAGCTCGCCCGGGGGGCCATGCAGCAGATGGCCGCCAACCAGGGGAGCGCGAGCGACTACCTGCTGGTGCTGCGCTACCGCGACGTCCGCGTGCCGGTCTACGTGTACCGGCAGGACGGCGGGTGGTCCAGCCAGGCGCAGCCCGGCGCGGTGTGGGGCGGTTTGCTGGGCAACGCGGTGGTCTGGCCGGCGGTGATGAGGGCGGGCGAGGGCGACGGGGACGATGCCGGCGCGCTGGCGAACGCCGACTACCTGGGGACGGAGACGGTGGACGGCAGGCGCGCGCACGTGCTGGGGGGCAGCTTTGCCACGGGGGAGCGGCTGCCGGATTCCATGCACGTGTACCTGGACGCGGAAACCCGGCAGCTGCTGCGGGTGGTGGCGTCCGGCCGGTCGCGCCAGCCGGGCGCCGCGCTCCCGGGCGCGGGCATGTGGATGACCCTGGACCTGGGCGGCTACACGGAGACCGGCGGGGTGGTGGTGCCCCGGCGCATGCGGCTGCGGATGCGGATGGAGCTGGATTCCCAGCAGCGGCAGTCGATGCGGCGGGACGTGGAGGGCATGCTCGCCGCCTTGCAGGCGGACCCGTCGCAGCGGGCCGCGGAGATGCGGCTGATGATGGAGGCGGTCTCCCGCATGCTGCAGGGCCAGGAGATGGACCTGCCGGTCACCGTGGAAGAGGTGCGCGTGAACGCCGGCCCGCCCGACTGGCATCGCCCCGCCGCTCCACCCGGTCCCGGCCCCTGACCGCACGCCCGCACTTTCGCGCGCTCGCACTTTCGCACTAGCTTCCCCGCCATGCGCAAGTCGGATCTCATCAACGGCGTGGAGCAGCTGAGCCGCGCCCTGCGGGAGAGCGGGCTGGAGCTGCCGCTGGTGGAGGTGGCGCGGCTGGGGTACCGCCGCGAGCCCGTCCCCGGCGAGCTGCTCACGCGCCTGCTTTCCGCGCTGCGCGACTACGGGCTGCAGGCGCACCGCTACACGCGTCCCGCGCGGCTGCTGGCGGAGCAGCTGGGGCTGGCGCAGCTGGAGCACGCCGACACCTGGTCGCTGCTGATCGCCGCCGAGAACCGCGCGCAGGAGGCGTTCGCCTACGCGGAGCGGGTGCGGTTCGCCACGCAGTACCTGCCGCGCGTCACCGCGCTGCTGTCGCAGGCCGGCATTCCCAGCGTGGACGCCGCCCGCCGCGGCGACGGAGCGCGCAGCGGCGCCGACGTGCTGACGGTGCAGGTGATCGAATCCCCCCGCCGCTTCAGCACCCCCACGCGGCTGGCCACCCTGCTGGACAGCCTGGACCTGATCTACGGCGCCTGCGCGATGCTGGAGGGCGCGGAGCCGGGCGGGCTGTCCGTCATCGCCTGCGACAGCGGGAGCGACAAGACCTTCGAGCTGATGGGCGCCGCGACGGTGATCGCCGCCGTGCGCGCGCTGCTGCTCTCCATCTGGGACCGCGTGGTCTTCTACCGCGAGCTGCCGGCGGCGCAGCGCTACCGCCTGGCCGCGGAAAGCCTGCCGAT
>DASTNU010000299.1:0-4848 GCA_035720605.1 Longimicrobium sp.
TGGCGGGTCGGGTGGGGGTCGACCATGCGCACAAACCGACCCCCACCCCGACCCTCCCCCCTTTCAGGGGGAGGGAGCGCACCACCCGTGTTGCTTAAGCGACACCAGCACCTGTCGTTTCGCTCAGTGCCGCGTGAGGAAAGGGAGTGGTATGGCTAAGCTCGTGTTCGGAATGAACCAGTCCCTGGACGGCTACGTCGACCATATGGCGTTTGCGCCAAGCCCCACGCTCTTCCGCCACTTCATCGAGGAGGCTCAGGGGCAGGCGGGCAGTGTCTACGGTCGCAAAATGTATGAGATCATGCGTTACTGGGATGACGATCATCCTGAATGGGATGCAGCGGAACACGCCTTCGCGGCGGCGTGGCGGAACCAGCCGAAATGGGTCGTCTCGCGCTCGTTGAAGTCGGTCGGCCCCAACGCCACGCTTGTTGGGGATGATCTTGAGGGCGCGATCCGCGAGCTGAAGGCCGAGCGCGACGGGGAGATCGAAGTTGCTGGCCCGGACCTGGCGCAAAGCCTCACCGAACTTGGCCTGATCGATGAGTATCGAATCTACCTGCATCCCGTCGTGCTTGGTCACGGCAAGCCATATTTCGCCGGACCCCGGCCGCCGCTCCGCCTTATGACGAACGATCGGATCGCCGAGGATGTGATCAGGTTGACCTACGTTCCTGCTTGATCTCGCGACTCGCCGGATGGAAATCACCGCCGGAGTCTGGTTTGGGTTATCGTAGCGCTGCAGCGCAGGAGTAGTGCTCATCTTCACTGGGCGTGGCCCGCCAGTTCGGCATAGTGCTGGGCACGCCGCCCGCCGTCGTGCCTGCGCCGTTTGCAGCAAGCAGCCTGAGCAAGTTGCTCTTTGATCCCTACCGGCTTGCACGTCAGGCGGGGGCGGCCACCATCGGCCGCCCCCGCTTCATTTGCTTGCCCGGGATGATTCTCTCTGCGTCCGCCGGGGCCCTCTCCCCCGCCCGGCCTTTCGCTCGTTCCTCGCGACGGCGGGCGACCCCTCCCCCAACTTCGGGGGAGGGGTCGGGGGGAGGGGACCCCGCGGACGCAGCTCGATGCTGGTCGAACCGCCTGGGACCCGTCGGTCACATCAACCTCCCCCAGGTTTCTGGGGGGAGGTGGGCGAGTGGTGCTCGCCCGGAGGAGGCGTGTGATGCGCGGGAAAGCATCCAGGGCACACATGGATTTTGCCTTTCTCCGCGAGCACCGTACGGGGGGGTTGGGAGGATGGACCATCGGCCGTACCTTGGGGCGCATGTCCATCCCGGAGACCCTTTACACCCTCGCACTGCGCGCCGCGCGTCCGCTGCTCCCCCTGGCCGCCCGCGGCGAGGGCAAGCTCGCGCGCGGCGTTCGCGGGCGTACGGGGGGGCTGGAGCGCATGGAGGCGTGGGCGCGCGCGCACCGCGACCCCGCGCGCCCGCTGGCGTGGTTCCACGCCCCCAGCGTGGGCGAGGGGCTGCAGGCGCGGGCGGTGATCGAGGCGTTCCGCGCCCGGCGGCCGGACGCGCAGGTCGCCTACACCTTCTTCTCCCCTTCCGCCGAGCGCTTCGCCGCCACCGTCCGCGCCGACTTCGCCGACTATCTGCCGTTCGACGTCCCGCGCGACGTCGAGCGTGCGCTCGATGCGTTGCGCCCGTCGGTCATCGCGTTCTCCAAGACCGACGTCTGGCCCGTCCTCACCCGCGAGGCGAAGGCCCGCGGAATCTCCCTGGCCATGCTCAGCGGCACCCTCCCCGCCTCGTCCAGCCGCCTGCGCGGCCCTGCGCGCGCGCTCCTGGGCCCCGCGTACCGCCGCCTGGACCGCGTGGCCGCCATCTCCCCCGCGGACGCCGAGCGCTTCGGCGCGCTGGGCGTGCCGGCGCAGCGGCGGAGCGTGATGGGCGACGCCCGCTTCGACCAGGTGTGGGCGCGCGCCGCCGCGGTGGATCACGATTCCGCCCTGCTGCGCCCGTTCGTCCGGCATCCGAGGAGCACGCTGGTCGCCGGCTCCACCTGGCCGGCGGACGAGGAGAAGCTGGTTCCTTCGATCGCGCGCATCCTGGACCTGTGGGAGCCCGCGCGGGTGATCCTGGTTCCGCACGAGCCCACGCCGGCGCATCTGGAGGCGCTGGAGGCGCGGCTGCGGGCGCACTACATCGACAAGACCCGCCGGCTCTCCGAGATCGAGGCCGGCGCCGAGCCGACGCACGTGGTCATCGTCGATCGGGTCGGCGTGCTGGGCGACCTGTACGCCATCGCCGACATCGCGTACGTGGGGGGTGGATGGGGGAGTGCGGGGCTGCACTCCGTGCTGGAGCCGGCGGCGTTCGGCGTGCCCGTGTTCTTCGGCCCGCGGCACGCCAACGCCCGCGAAGCCGCCGAGCTCGTCGCCGCGGGCGGCGCCTTCGAGCTGGACCCCGGCGCCTCCGTCGCCGACCAGCTGTTCCCCATGATCCGCGACGACGCCTTCCGCCGCGCCGCCGGCGCCGCCGCCCGCGCCCATGTCCAGGCCGGCCTGGGCGCCGCGGAGCGCGGCGCGAAGCTCATCGACCAGTTGTTGTAGCCGGCGACTGCCCGGGCGCAAAAGCAACGGAGTCAGCGAAGACCAGGCTCCGTCGACTCCGCCGACTCCGTGTGAGGTCCTTCTGTTTTTCTGCTACCGCGGCAGCAGGGCGATCGCCCGCAGCGGCCCGCCGGACCCACCCTCGATCTTCATCGGCAGGGCGATCAGCAGGGCGCCGCGGGGAGGGAGCTGCTCCAGGTTGGCCAGGTTCTCCAGCCCCGGCACGTTCGCCTCCGCGGCGACGCGGTGCACGCGGAAGTCGCTGGACTGGCCGTAGTCGATGGAGGCGGCGTCCACCCCCAGCGCCGCCACGCCGCGCTCCCGCACCAGCAGCCGCGCCGCCTCTTCGCCGTAGCTGGGAAAGTGCAGCCGCGACGCGTCGCCCGGCGTGTCGTCGCCAAAGTAGGCGCGCCGGTCGGGCCAGCGGGCGCCCCACCCCGTGTGCAGCAGCACGATGGTTCCCGCCGCGATGCGCCCGTGACGCCGCTCCCACGCCAGCACGTCCTCCGCCGTGAGCCGGTAGTCCGGGTCGGATGCCGTGCGGTCGCGCACGTCGATCACCACCGCGGGCGCCACCAGCCGGTCGAGCGGCACCTGGTCCGCCGTCTGCCGCCCTTCGAAGAAGTGGATGGGCGCGTCCAGGTGCGTGCCCCCGTGCTCCGGCGCGCAGAAGGCGTTGCTGGCGTAGAACCAGCCTCCCGGCGTTGCTCCGTAGCTCTGCCGGTCGAGGGTGAATCCGCTCGTCGCCGTGGGCCAGTAGAGCGTCCGCTCGCTGAACGCGTGCGTCAAATCCACCGTGCGGTGCCCGTGCAGCGGAATCCCTCCGGCGCCGTGCGCGCAGGCGGTGAGGGTGGAGCAGAGGATGAGCAGGGCGGCGTGCCGCATCGTGGCCTCCGGGGCGCGTCTGGGTTGCGATGGATTCACCCAGTGATGCGTCGGCGCCGTCCGTCCGGCAAGGGCCCAGCCGCGCCCCCGCCGGAGACAACGATCTCGCCGCTGGAGATTCACATCGTCCGCCTGCGCGGACTCGGCGGCCAGGCCGCGTGCGGCGCTTCGGCCGGATGATCCGCTTGCGGAGCGAAGGCGTTGGCGTGGCGGACGATAGAGATGGAGACGCCATCCACCCGCTTCTCCCGCGCCATCGCATGCGGCGGCGGCCGGGGAGGGATCTCGACGCGGCTCCCGCCCGGTCGTGACGGAGATCCCCTTGCGGGCCGCGCATCGAGACTATTCTTTGGGAGGACGATCCGGTTTGCTTGATGGATGCACACCTTGCTGCGGACCGGCGCCTCCGTGCGCGAAGCCGCGGTCTTTCATTCTCCCGCCGACGGAAAATCCCATGATCCGTCCTCCCGCCGATTCCCTGCTGACCTCCGCCGCCGAGACGTTCGGCACGCCCCTGTTCCTCTACGACCTCGACACCGTGCGTGCGCGGCAGGCCGGCCTGGCCTGGGCGCTCCCGGACGTGGACGTGCGCTACGCCCTCAAGGCCAACGGCAGCCTCGCCGTGTGCGCAGCGCTGGCCGCATGCGGCCTGGGCGCCGAGATCTGCTCCGACGGCGAGCTCGCGCTGGCGCTGGAGGCGGGGTTCGATCCCGCGCGCATCGTCCTGGGCGGCCCCGCCAAGACCGACGCCACCTACGCGGCGGCGCTCGCCGCCGGCGTGGGGATGGTCGTCGTGGAGTCGGTGACGGACGCGCGCAGGCTGGACGCGGCGGCCGGGAGCCGGGGGCGCGTGCAGACCGTGCTCCTGCGCATCAATCCCGCGGCCCCGCCCCCGCGACTGGGCGTGCCCATCAGCGGCGAGGCCAGCAAGTTCGGCGTGGACGAGGAAGGCGCCGCCGATGCGCTCCGCCAGGTGGCCGCCCTTCCCCACCTGCGCCTGGACGGCATCCACGTCTTCGTGGAGAGCAGCATCTGCGACGCGGACGTGCTGGTGCGTATGCACCGGTATACGCTGGACCTGGCCGACCGGATGCGCGCGGAGGGGATCGCCGTGGAGACGGTGAACCTGGGGAGCGGATTGGGCGTGCCGTACCACCACGGCGAGGCCCCGCTGGACCTGGAGCACTACGCCGCGCGGATGCGCGAAGCCCGCGCCGCCGCGTCGCACCCGTACGGGATCGTGATGGAGGTCGGCCGCTACCTCGTCGCCGAGAGCGGCGTGTACCTCACCCGTGTGCTGGACGTCAAGCGCTCGCGCGGGCAGACCTTCGCCGTGGTGGACGGCGGGATCCACAACCTGTACCGGCGCGCCATGGCCCACGCCAACGACCTGGCCCGCGTCGTCG
>DASTNU010000300.1:0-4457 GCA_035720605.1 Longimicrobium sp.
CGGCGAAGACGAGGGTGCGGCGCGGCGGCGTGGGGAGCGCGCGGAACGCCTCCGCCATCGACAGCATCCACGCCACGCCCGAAGCGTCGTCCAGCGCGCCGTTGTAGATGGAGTCGCCGTCGATCGGCCGGCCGACGCCGAAGCTGTCCCAGTGCGAGGTGAAGAGCACGGCCTCGCCGCGCACCACGGGGTCCGAGCCCTCCAGGCGCGCCACCACGTTGCGCGAGGCGACGCGGCGAACGGCATTGCGCACCGTGAACGCCGCCGTGCCGCCCAGGCTCACCGGGCGGAACCCGCGGGTGCGCGCCGCCTGCTCCAGCGCGGCGAAGTCGTGCCCGCCGGCCGCGAACAGCGCCCGCGCCGCCTCCAGCTGGATCCAGCCTTCCACCGGCACGTGCGGGGGCGCGCCCTCCACGTCGAAGCGCTCGCGGACGTTGCCCTGCACCACCGTCCACGGGTAGCCCGCGGGGCCCGTCTGGTGCACCAGCAGCACCGCGGCCGCGCCGCGCTCGGCGGCGACGTCGTACTTGTACGTCCAGCGGCCGTAGTACGTCATCGCCGCGCCCCGGAAGGCGTCCGGGTCCAGCCGCGTGCTGTCGCGCGGATCGGGGACGGGCGGGTCGCCGATGAGCATCACCACCGTCTTGCCGCGCACGTCCACCCCCTTGAAGTCGTCCCACCCCAGCTCGGGTGCCACCACGCCGTAACCCACGAACACCAGCTCCGCCGCGGGGATGGAGACCAGCGAGTCCGGCCGCTGCGACCAGGCGACGATCTCCTCGAGCTGGCGCAGCGGGATCGTCGCGCCGCCCACGCGGGCGCTGGCCTCCACGCGCGAGGTGGTGGCGACGAGCGGCACCCGCTGCAGGTAGCCGCCGTCGGGCATCCCCGGCTGCAGGCCCATCTCGCGGAAGCGCCGGGCCAGGTACGCCACGGTCGAGTCCTCGCCCGCGGTGCCCACGGCGCGGCCCAGAAAGCGGTCCGACGCCAGCTCGCGGATGTCGCGCAGCAGCCCCTCCGCCGTGATCGCCGCCGTCCCGGCCGCCGCATCCGCGGAGACCACGGGGTCCGGCGCCCCCGCGCTCCCGTAGTCCACCCGCGACGGCGCGCAGGCGGCCGCCAGCACGGCCACGAACAGCGCGGAAAGTCTTGAAGTACCTCGATCCATCATCTGCCTTCCTTCTCTCGCGACCCGGAGGTCTGGTTTCCTGCTCGGACCGCCGATCTCGTGATTCATGCCCGATGTGCTTCTGATCCGGCAACGTGCCGTCCGCCCGCGGGAGCGAATGAATTCGCCGCTGGAACTTCGCAAAGTCCGCCTGCGCGGCCTCGGCGGCCCAGCCACGAACGACGCCTCACGCACCCGCGCGTCCGCATCCAGGGGATTCCCCGGTTAGCTCGCAGGAAGCATTCAGCCCCGACGCAAACGGCCCCGCATACGCGAGGCCGTTGCAGTTGCAGGCTATTCCCTATTCCCTATTCCCTGCTGTTCACGCCCGCGCCCAGTCGCCGTACAACGGAAAGCGATCACACATCTCCCGCACCTCGCCGCGCACCCGCGAGGCGACGCCCTCGTCGCCGGGCGCCTGGATGACGCGGTCGATGAGGAGGGCGATCTCACGCATCTCCGCCTGGCCCAGGCCGCGCGTGGTGAGCGCCGGTGTGCCGATGCGGATGCCCGAGGTCACGAACGGGCTCTCCGTCTCACCCGGCACCGTGTTCTTGTTGACGGTGATGCCGGCGTGGTCCAGTGCCTTCTCCGCCACCTTCCCCGTCACGCCCTTGCTGCGCAGGTCCACCAGCAGCAGGTGGTTGTCCGTCCCGCCCGAGACGAGCGTGAAGCCGCGCTCCGCCAGCCCCTCGCCCAGCGCCCGCGCGTTGGCGATCACCCGGCCGCTGTAGTCGCCGAACTCCGGCCGCAGCGCCTCGCCGAACGACACCGCCTTGGCGGCGATCACGTGCATCAGCGGCCCGCCCTGGATGCCGGGAAAGATCTGCTTGTCGATGGCCTTCGCGTGCTCTTCCTTCGACAGGATCAACCCGCCGCGGGGGCCGCGCAGCGTCTTGTGCGTCGTGGAGGTGACCACGTCCGCGTGCGGGACGGGGCTGGGATGATGCCCCGTCGCCACCAGCCCGGCGATGTGGGCCATGTCCACCACCAGCCGGGCCCCGCACTCCCGCGCGATCTCGGCGAACACCTCGAAGTCGATCTCCCGCGGGTACGCGCTGGCGCCGGCCACGATCACCCTGGGACGCACCTGCATGGCCTGGTCGCGCAGCGCCGCGTAGTCGATGCGGTGGTCGTCGGGACGCACGCCGTACGCAACCACGTTGTACAGCCGCCCGCTGAAGTTCACCGGCGAGCCGTGCGTCAGGTGCCCGCCTTCGGTGAGATTCATCCCCAGCATGGTGTCGCCGGGCTCCATCAGCGCGAAGTAGACGGCCATGTTGGCCTGCGCCCCGGAGTGCGGCTGCACGTTGGCGTGCTCCGCGCCGAACAGCCGCAGCAGCCGCTCCTGCGCCAGCTTCTCCACCTCGTCCACCACCTCGCAGCCGCCGTAGTAGCGCCTGCCGGGATAGCCTTCGGCGTACTTGTTGGTGAGCACGGAGCCCATGGCCTGCAGCACCGCCCGCGAGACGAAGTTCTCGGAGGCGATCATCTCCAGCTGGTGCTCCTGGCGGTCCGCCTCGTCCACCAGCAGGCGGTGGATGTCGGGATCGTTCTGCTTCAGCGCGTCCATATCGTTCGGTCCGGCGGCTCGGGCGGGTGGGTCGGATACGGGAGCCCCGAAACTACCCGCCCGCCTGGCCGGTGTCCACCGCCAGGCCTCCGGCGTGACCCGGAACGGATGCGCATCGTCTTTACGGCTCATGACTTGCGGGCCGGCGGGCAAACGCCTGTCATCCCGCACGGGCAGACCGTACACGACGTGGAGAAACCTCTCATGAAGCACCTTCCCCGGCTGGGCGCGATGGCGCTCGTGCTCACGCTGACCACGGCCGCCTGCTCCGAGGGCAACCGCCGCCCCGTCTATTACCCGGGCGGCGGCGTCTACTCGCGCGGGACGGGCAACGGAAACGGCAACGGGAGCAGCGCCCGGCCCAACAAGAACAAGGGCAAGCAGGACGGCGTGCGCTGCAACGCCGGCCGCGGCAACGGAAACGGCAACGGCCGCTGCCGCAACGGCAACCGCGGACGTGGCAACGAGTAGCGGATCGACAACGTTCACGCGAAGGACGCGGAGCCGAAAAGACGAGGACGCGGAGAACTGGTGAGCTCTCCGCGTCCTCTCTTTTCTGCCTCCGCGCCCTCTGCGTGAACCGCCTTTCTCCGTCGGGAGACGCGGAATCAGGGCTGGCGCGTTGACGGCTGCGGATCGCCGCGCCGCGCACCGCCGCGGTCGCCGCCGGGCTGGCGCGGGGGACGGCGCGCGCCACGCTCCTCGCTGCGCGGACGCGCGGCCGGCGTGGCGCTCCGCGGGACGGGGCGATCACCCGCCGCGTCGCCGCGCGGCGCGACGGAGGTGGCCGGGCCCGCGCCCGTCACCGGCGGCAGGCCGGGGAGCGGCTGGGGAACGGCGCCGCCTCCCGGAAAGCGCCCCCGCTCCACGTCCCGGCCCAGCCGGTTGGCGCCGGGGCGCAGCGTGAGCGTGCGGTGCGTGTCCCGTCCCTCGCGCACGCGGGTAAGGCCCGTGGACGCGGGGATGTAGCCGACGTGCTCCGCGCGGATGAAGTACCGGCCGGCACCGCGCACCCGCACCTCGTACTCGCCCATCGCGCCGGACTGGGCGTACCCCGCGGCCTGGCCGGACGCGTCCAGGACCGTCACCGTCGCGAAGGACACTCCCCGCCCGGTGCCGTGCTCCAGCACCCGCCCGCGAACCGTCTGCGCGGCAAGGGGCTGCGCCGCCAGCACCGCCAGCGCGCCCGCGATCGCCCGGAATGGAGTCTTCATCGTTCCCTCAGCCGTTTGTCGTTGCTCGGGCTGGTCCGGATCGCTACGACGATCCCGTGCACGCCGTCAGCCGTGGAGCCAGCCCCGGGGATGCGGCCGGCTCCGTCAGCGGTTGCTGCTCACGACGCGGGTCCAGATCACCACCACCCCGCAGAACGGGTTGTCCCGGGCCGGGAACTCGCCGGGGGCGCTGGACGGCGAGGTGTAGACCTCCACCGCCGCCACGTTCCTCCCCGTCACCATCTGGTCGATGGTGAGCTCCGAGTCCAGCCGCACCACGTGCCCGTCCACGTACAGGTTGGGGATGCAGCGCGCCCGCGACGCGATCCCCCGCCCACGGGCCGGCAGGGTGACGACGCGGTCGAACCCGCCCTCCACCTGGACCATGGGCAGGTGCTGCAGCACGTCGGAGGCATAGAACGGGTTCAGGCGCTCGATCTCCTCCGGCCCCAGGTAGCGGCCAAAGGGCTGGCGCTCGCGGCGGAACTCGAACCCCGCGAGC
>DASTNU010000301.1:0-2647 GCA_035720605.1 Longimicrobium sp.
GGAGCTGGCCGCCGCCGGAGACTGACTGCTTCTCGAGCCCGGGGTGGGACCGTGGCCGGCTGGATGCACCGTGCGAGTCGGACGGTCCGCCTCGAACGCCACGTTTGCGCGACTGTAACGAATCCGCTCTCCGCGAGACTACGGAATAGAGCGTCGCCTGCTCCGAGCCCTGGAGCCGGCGGCGTTTCTCCGCCTGCGCCGAAGGTTGGTGGGTGGAATCAGCCGATGAAGCACATTCGAACCAGGAGGCCGGAGATGATCGCGGAAGTTAGGGATCGGCTTGGCAGCGAGCTGGAGCGGCTGTCGCGCCAGCTTACGGACGACCTCGAGGCCGAGCTCGGCGGCGCCACCGTCGTGTGCGCCCCCCTGGAGGAGCGGCGGGAGGTCCAGGAGAGGATCCGGCGCCTCGGCCAGCTGGTGGCCGGGCTGGCGGGGCTGGAGTGCGGCGCGCTTCCCATCGACCGGGTGGGCTACGGCTCGTCAGTGGTCCTCCAGAACCTCGGCAACCGGCAGCGCGTCTCGTACACGCTGGTCACCGGGGACGTGATCGACCTCGGCGAGGACCAGGTGAGCCTCGCCTCGCCCGTTGGGCAGGCGCTCCTGGGCCGCAAGGTCGGCGACCGCGTCTCCGTGGAGACGCCCGCGGGAGCGCTGCGCTACCTGGTCGTCTCCGTGGTGACTCTCCCGCAGTCCCTGGGTCTGATGCCGGCGTGCGCCTGACGCGCGGGAGCGCGCGCCAGATCGGCGTGGTGGTTGCAGGTGGACGGCAACCGGGGGAGATGATGATGAAGTCGATCCTGCTCGTGCTGGGCACGGAGAGATACCGGGACGCGCTCCTCGACGCGGTCGCCGCGATTCGGGCGGGTGAGCGACGTGCGGGCGGGCCGTGGCCCGCGAGCATCGACGTCGCTCAGCCCCCACGAGCCTGAGGAGATTCTGGCGCGTGCACGCGTGTCCACGCGGACCTCAATCGCGCGCCTACCGCCGTCCGCCCGCCTTTTCCGCCGGACCGGCTCGCCGAGCGGCGGTGGAGTCCGCCGCCGGGCCGCGCAGGGGGTCGGCGGCGGCCTGGGCGGCGCGCTGGTCCATCCGCCGGATCACCGTGCCCATGCGGCCGCGCGGCACCTGCCAGTCCAGCGGCCGCCACCCCCCGCGCTCCAGCGGCGACGGCGACCCGTCCGCCGGGCGCAGCGCGGCGACGTACACGTCGTACTTCGATCCCGGGTTCCACAGCACCCAGCTCTTGAGCCCCGCCGCGTACGTCGCCGCGATCTGCTGGCGCACGTGGCTGGCGCCGTAGGTAAGGCCGTCGCGCAGGTAGTCCGCGGTGAACGCCTGCAGCCACGGCACCACCTCGCCCGTCCTCTGCCCCGCCTGCTGCACGGCGCGGGTGCGCTCCACCGCTTCCTGCATGGAGATGCGGACGATCTCGTACGGGTGCGCGTTGGGCTGGCGGAAGCCGTACAGCCCCGCGTAGTAGTGCGAGGGGTACACCATCGGCAGCACCGCGTCCGCCGCGGCGATCACCTTTTCCCAGTTCTGCCCGATGCCCACGTCCCCCTCCAGGTGCGTCACCAGGCCGAACACGTCGGCGGTGACGGGCACCTGGTACTCGGCCAGCTGCTCCCTGGAGTAGCGGATGAAGGCGGCGATGTTGTCCTCGCGCGACACCCCGTTGGCCCCGGGGAACGCCATGGTGCGGCGCCGCGCCTCCGTCACGTCGGGAAAGCGCACGTAGTCCCACTGGATCTCCGAGAAGCCCATGTCCAGCGCTTCGCGGGCGATGGCGACGTTGTAGTCCCAGACGATGCGGTGGTAGGGGTTCACCCACGGCTTGCCCTTCTGGTCCAGCCAGACGGAGCCGTCCGTGTGGCGGATGGCGAGCTCCGGCCGCTTTTCCGCCAGCATGCGGTCCTTGAAGACGACGATGCGGGCGATGGGGTAGATGCCGTGCGCCTGCAGCGTGTCCACCAGCTCCGGCAGCCACCTGGATCCCGGCCGCTGGTCCGCGCCGATCTCCTTTGCCAGGACGATCGCGGTGGAGTCGTGCGTGAGGTAGGTGTCGCTTTCCTTGATGTCGATGACGAAGGCGTTGACCTCCGTCTCGTCGGCGATGCGGATGAGGTCGCGCATGCGCGAGCGGGAGCCGGCGGCCCACGCGTTGACGTAGAGGGCGCGAACGGAGTCCGGCCGCGCCACGCGGTCGCCGAAGCGCGCGCGCCAGCGGGCCGCGCTGTCCTCGCGCGTCCTCGCCGCCGCCGCGGCGGAATCGGTCCCGCGCCCGCGACTGGCACTTCCTCCACCCTCCCCCCCGCCGCCGCACGCCGCCAGCACCAGCACCGCCGCGGCTGGGACGGTCCGTCGTCGCACGCTCCAGCGCATCACCATCCTCCGTCTGATCGTGGGATCGGGCCGCCGGCCAGCCGCCAGTTCCATGCCCCGTGCCATCCCCGGCCACGGCGACCGATGGAAGTCACCCCTACAACTTCACCCGGCTCGCCCTCGCGGACAACGGCGGTTCACAGAGTACCTTCGACTCACGCACTCACGCACTCACGCACTCACGCACTCACGCACTCACGCACTCACGCACTCACGCACTCACGCACTCACGCACTCACGCACTCACGCACTCACGCACTCACGC
>DASTNU010000302.1:0-2847 GCA_035720605.1 Longimicrobium sp.
GGGAGGGGGCCGGGGGAGGGGCCCCGCGGACGCAGACCGATGCCCCATCGACGCACCCCTTCCCCCCCATCTACGGAAAAAACCGTTGACAGCGGATCGGTACCGGGTTAATCTACTGAAGAACCAGTAGCAAAGGCTGCCGGCATGGACGAGATCAGCTTTACCCCGCGCGAGCTGGACGTGATGGCCATCCTCTGGCGCGGCGGATCGGGGACGGTGAGCGAGGTGCGCGAGGCGCTGGGCGAGGACCTGGCGTACACCTCCGTGCTCTCCGCACTGCAGACGCTGGAAGAAAAGGGCTTCGTGCGGCACGAGCCGGAGGGGCGCGCCTACCGCTACTTCCCCACCGTGGCGCCGGAAAACGCCGGCCGCAGCGCCCTGGCCCGCATTCGCGAGGCCGTCTTCCAGGGCTCGGCGGAGCTGATGTTCGCGCAGTTCGTCAGCGACCGCAGGCTCAGGCGCGAGGAGCTGGAGCGGATGCGCGCCCTGCTGGCGGAACGGATGGAAGAGGAGGAAGACGCATGATCGCCGCCTGGATGCTGTACGGGCTGCTGGTGAGCGGAATGCTGGCGCTGGGCGCGTGGCTGCTGGAGGGCGCGGTGCGGATGCGCGGCGGGCCCGTCCGCTTTCTGTGGCTGGGCGCGCTGGCCGCCACGCTCGCGCTGGTCGCCCTGGCGCCCCTGCGGATGGACGCGCCCGCGCCCGCCGCCGCCCCGGCGATCGCGGCCCCGGAAGGCTCCGCCACGACGGCGGCGGCCGGTCCGGACGGGCTGGCGGCGATGGCCGCGCAGCTCCTGGGGGCGGTCCGCGACGTCCTGGGCTGGCCGCTGCGGCAGGCGGCGGAAAGCGGCGACGGCGCCCTGGGCCGCTCGCTCGCGGCGGGATGGGGGCTCTTCTCCCTCGCGCTGCTGGTCGTCGCGGCGGTGACGGCGCTGCGCGCGCGGCGGACGCGGCGCGCCTGGCCCCGCGCGGAGATCGGGGGCCAGGCGACGCGGGTGGCGCCGGGGACGGGGCCGGCGGTGCTCGGCATCTTCCGCCCGGAGATCGTGGTGCCGGCGTGGCTGCTGCGTGCGCCCGAGGACGAGCAGCGGCTGGTGGTGCTGCACGAGCGCGAGCACCTGTGCGCCCGGGATCCCCTGCTGCTGGCGGCCGGGTGCGTGGCCGCGGCGCTGCTGCCCTGGAGCCCTGCAGCGTGGTGGATGCTGCTGCGCCTGCGCGCCGCCGTGGAGCTGGACTGCGACGCGCGCGTGCTGCGCGGCGGGGTGCCGCGCCGCGCGTACGGAACGCTGCTGATCGACATGGCCGGGCGCGAGCCCTGGCTGTTCCTGAGCGTGCCCGCATTCGCCGGTGCGCCGTCCACCCTGGAAAGGAGACTGCGTGCGATGAACACTCGTCTGTCCCGCCCTGCCCGCGCGCGCGCCGGCGCGCTCGGCATCCTGGGCTTCATCCTCCTCGCCGGCGCCTGCGACACACCCCTCCCCACCAGCGCCGAGGTGGAGAAGATGGACGTCGCCGCGCTGGAGGCGCGCACCGTGGCGGCACTGCCCGCCGGCTCGACGGACGGCGTGACCTACTTCGTGGATGACCGGCAGGTGACCGCGGCGGAGGCGCACGCGCTGGCGGCCGGCCAGATCGCGCGGATGGACGTCAGCCGCGGCGCGGCGGGCGTCGACGTCATCCGCATCTATACGCAGGCCGGGGCGGCCGAGGCCGGCGCGGAGGAGTCGGAGCGGCGCCAGGCGACCCGCGGAACGCTCGAGCTGCGCAGGGAGCCGCGGCGCACGGCCGGCACCATGGCCGTGACCTCCCAGGACCCGGTGGTGGTGATCGACGGCGTGATGGCGGACAACGGCGCGATCGCGCGCCTCTCGCCGGACGAGATCGCGCAGGTCGACGTGATCAAGGGCGCCGCCGCCACGGCCCTGTATCCCAACGATCCCCGCGTGGGCAACGGCGTGATCCGCATCGTAACCAAGGCCGCCGCTGGCCCGCAGTAACGAAGCTTAACACGGAGATACGGAGCAGCGGAGAACTGCCGGTCGAGCTCTCCGCTGCTCCGTTTTCTCTATGTGGATCAGCCGTTGCGAGCATCCCGGATCGATCGACGGCGCCCGGGCGATGGACGACGCGGCCGTTGGCGACGGCGGCGGAAGGAGGAAGTGGCGCGGACCAGGTGCCGGTCGATGGAGGCAAGGCCCGCTGCGACGTCTCGCCGCAGCAGCGCAGGGAGCGGAGACGGATGCGGCGGGATTCGATCGTGCGATTGCGCGTTGGGCAGGCGCCCGGAGCGACATAACGCGCGGGCGTCATCTGTTGTCTTGACGTGGATCACGCAGTGGCGACATTGCATCCGCACCCGGCGCGAGACCGTCGCGCCGAATCGCCTCTCCTACCCTCCCCAGGAGGACCCGCCGATGCCCAAGCTCAGCCTGAACGTCGAGGCGCTGAAGGTGGAGTCGTTCGCCACCGCGCAGGTGGAGTTCCTGTCCGTGCGGCCGACGACGACGCAGACGGGGATGAACACCAACGAGCCCGGCTGCACCCTCCCCGAGCTCTGCGGAACCACGCCCATGATGTGAGCAGCGCCCCTGATCGATGGAGGGACCGCGGCCCCGGCTGAGCGCATCGCCGGGGCCGCGCCGTTCGCGAGGAGGGAGCGGCGGCGCGCGTTGACAATCTCCATCGATCCCGGTACCGTTGACGGCGAACCAGTGACCGGGGAAGCAGCAATGATGGTGGACATCCGGGCAGGCATGCTGACGGGGCGGCTCCGCGATTCGCGTCGCGGAGCAGCCTGCGGCGAGGCCGTGGCCCATGCACCGGGTGTCGTGGCGTAAGCTTTCCTGA
>DASTNU010000303.1:0-3557 GCA_035720605.1 Longimicrobium sp.
CCGCCGATCGGCACGCTCGCCTGCCCCGACTCCGCCACGCAGCGCGGCGAGGTGACCGCCGTCGCCGCCTCCGAGGGGCCGTACAGGTTGTGCAGCTCGACCTCCGGCAGCCGCTCGCGGAAGCGCTCCAGCAGCGCACCCGGCAGCGCCTCGCCGCCACAGAGGATGCGCTTCAGCCCGCGGAGGCTCTCCACCTCCGGCGCCTCCAGCAGCACCTGCAGCAGCGACGGCACCAGGTTAACCGTCGTGATCCGTTCGCGGCCGATCATCTCCAGCAGGTACGACGGGTCGCGGTGGCCGCCGGGCCGGGCCAGCACCACCCGCGCGCCCGCCATCAGCGGCAGGAAGATCTCCCGCACCGAGCCGTCGAAGTTCAGCGAGGTCTTGCAGAGCACCGCCTCGTCCGCGTCGATCCCCCACGACCGGCGGCCCCAGGCGAGGCGGTTGACCAGCGTCCGATGCTGGTTCATCACGCCCTTCGGCTGGCCGGTGGAGCCGGAGGTGTAGATGACGTAGACCAGGTGCTCCGGCGTCAGCCCCCGCCGCGCCGGGTCGGTCCGCGGCGCGTCCGCCCACTCCGCCGCGTCGCGGTCGATGGCGATCACGGGGACGCCCATCCCGGCGAAGCGCTCCGCGGCCGACGCGTGCGCCAGCAGCACGGCGGGCGCGCTGTCCGCCAGCATGTAGCGCAGCCGCTCCTCGGGATACTCCGGGTCCAGCGCCACGTACGCGCCCCCCGCCTTGAGGACGGCCAGCACCCCTTCCACCATCTCGGGGGTGCGCTGCAGGCAGACCCCCACGCACACGTCCGGGCCCACGCCGCGCGCGGCGAGGTGGTGCGCGAGGCGGTTGGCGCGCGCGTTCAGCTCCGCGTAGGTGACCGTCCGCGTCTCGTCCGCCAGCGCCGGGGCGTCCGGCGTGCGCGCCGCCTGCGCCTCGAAGAGGTGGTGGATGCAGTCGCCGGCGGGGTACGCCGCGTCCGTGGCGTTCCACTCCTCCACCACCTGCCGGCGCTCCGCCTCCGGCAGCAGCGGCAGCGCCTCCACCGGCCGGCGGTCGTCGGCGGCCATCTGCGCCAGGACGCCGCGCAGGTAGGCCACGTGCCGCTCGATGGTGGCCGGGTCGAAGAGCGCCGTCGCGTAGATCAGCCCCCCGGCGATGCGGCCGTCCGCCTCGGCGAGGGTGAGCGACAGGTCGAACTTGGCGGTCTCCCACGCGGCGCCCTGCAGGGGCGACAGCTCCAGCCCGGGAAGCTCCAGCCGGTCGCGCGGGGCGTTCTGCCAGGCGAACATCACCTGGAAGAGCGGGGTGTGCGCCATGCTGCGCGCCGGCTGCACCCGCTCCACCACCTGCTCGAAGGGGATGTCCTGGTTCTGCTGCCCCTCCAGCGCCCGCGCCTTGACCCGCGCCAGCAGCTCCGCGACGGTGGGCGCGCCGGAAAGGTCCACGCGGTGCGCCAGGGTGTTGAGGAAGAAGCCGATCAGCCCCTCGATCTCGCGCCGGCCGCGGTTGGCCGTGGGCGTGCCCACCACCACGTCGTCCTGCCCGGAGAGCCGGGCGAGGACGACGGCCCACCCCGCCATCAGGGTCATGAAGAGCGTGGTCCGGTGGCGCTTGCTCAGCGCCTTGAGCGCCGCCGTCAGCTCCTCGTCCAGGACCACGCGCGCCACGGCGCCCGCGTGGTCGCGCCGCGCCGGGCGGGGCCGGTCCGCCGGCAGCGCCAGCACCTCCGGCGCGCCGGCGAGCGTCCGCGCCCAGTACGCGGCCTGCGCCTCCACCACCTCGCCCGCCACCCACCGCCGCTGCCACGCCGCGTAGTCCGCGTACTGCACCGGCAGCGGGGGGAGCGGGTCGCCCGCGCCGGCGCGGAAGGCGCCGTAGAGCACGCCCAGCTCGCGCACCAGCACGCCCATCGACCACCCGTCGGAGACGACGTGGTGCATGGTGATCAGCAGCACGTGGTCGTCGTCCGCCAGGCGGACCAGCCGGCCGCGGATCAGGGGCCCGCGCTCCAGGTCGAAGGGCGCGCGCACCTCGTCCGCGATCACCCCGCGCAGCGCCTGCTCCCGCGCCGGGTCGTCGCCCAGGTCGTGCTCGGCGAGGCGGAAGGCGCTCTCCTCCGCCGGGGCGATGCGCTGCTCCGGCTCGCCGTCCACCACCACGAAGGTCGTCCGCAGCGCCTCGTGGCGCGCCACCAGGCGGTCGAGGGTGCGGCGGAGCGCGGCGCGGTCCAGCCGCCCGCGCAGCCGCAGCCCGCGGGGCACGTGGTAGGTGCTCCCCATCCCGCCCATCTGCTCCAGGAACCAGAGCCGCTGCTGCGCGAAGGAGAGGGGCAGCCGCCCGCCGCGGTCCGCCGGCTCGATCGGCGGCAGCTGCGCGCGCGCCCCCTGCTCCAGCGCCAGGGCGAAGTCGGCCAGCACCGGCTGCTCGAACACCTCGCCCAGCGCGGTGCGGATCCCCAGCACCTGCCGGATGCGCGAGACCACCTGCACCGCGCGCAGCGAGTGGCCGCCCAGCTCGAAGAAGTCGTCCCAGCGCCCGACGCGCTCCACCCCCAGCACGTCGCACCAGGTCTCCGCCAGCGCGCTCTCCATCTCGCTCGCCGGGGGCTCGAAGCCGCGCCGCGCGTGGACGGTGCCCTCCGGCGAGGGGAGCGCCGCGCGGTCCAGCTTGCCGTTCGGCGTCAGCGGCAGGCGGTCCAGGAGCACCCAGGCGGCCGGCACCATGGCGTCCGGCAGCTGCTCCCGCGCAAAGGCGCGCACCGCCTCTTCCAGCCGCAGCGCGCTCGCCCATCCGCCGCCCTGCTCCTCCCCCTCCGGCGTCCCGACGACCGGCGTCCCGGCCTCCGCCGTCTCCGGCCGCACGGCGTAGACGTCGAACTGGCGGGTCTGCGCGAGCTCCGCCTCCTGCTCCACCGCCACGCGAAAGCCCCGCGCCTCCAGCAGCGCCACCACGCGCGCCAGCCGCCCGTCCTCGTCGTGCACCTCGACCACGACCTGGCGGATCCTGGCCCAGTCCTCCGGCTCCACCCCGCGCAGCACCTCTTCCTCGGCGCGCTGCACGTCCACCTTCAGGAGGTCGATGCGCTCGATCCCCTCCTCGCGGATCACGTCGCCCAGCCGGCGGAGCTGCACCCGCACCTCGCGGCCGCGCAGCCGCTCGTCCAGCATCTCCTCCACCAGCCCCGCCTCGCCGGCGCCCTCGCCCTCCCGGCCCAGGAAGGCGCGCACGACGGCCTTTTCCGCCTGCAGGTCGGCGTAGCGGCCGGAGACCAGGGTGAGGTGGGGATAGAAGGTGAAGCCGGCATCCCCCGCCTCCTGCGCCAGCGCACACTCGTGCACGCGGGCGTCGATGCCGTGCAGCCGCACGTTGGCGCGCAGCACCTGCGCGACGGCGGGGACCGGCTCGAAGGCGTACACCCGCGCGCCGCGGCTGAGCTGGCTGGCCTGCAGGGTGAAGAGGCCGATGTTGGCGCCCACGTCGAGCACCACCGCGCCTTCGGCAGGCAGGTGCACGCCGTGGCGGAAGTAGCTGCGCGCCTCGAAGATCTCGCGGTC
>DASTNU010000304.1:0-7292 GCA_035720605.1 Longimicrobium sp.
TCGCCCAGGAAGAGCGCGGTGGTGCCCAGCATTCCCTCTTCCCAGCGGGCGGGATCGTCGGCGGCGGGGATGCGCTGGCCGCGCTCGATGTAGGCCCAGTCAGGCACGTACCAGCGCGGGTTCTTTTCCTTGCGCTGCACGCGGAACATGCCGCGCGGGGTGGAGAAGTCCCAGCGCTGCCCCGCCCCCTCCAGCCGGGTGCCGGTGCCCGTGCCCACCACGGTGGACCAGATCACCCGCTCCTCCTCCATCAGGTGCAGCCGGTGCTCCGCCAGCGAGATCACGATGTAGCGCCCCTCCGCGCCGATCGGCGGGTCGCGGTACCGGGCGGCGCCGTCGCGCTCCACCCCGTGCGCCACCGCCAGCGGCGCCCCCGGCAGCGCCTGCGCCTGGACCCGATCTGCTCCGCCGCAAACAACGGCCAGCAGCATCGGGATGAACCATCCCGCACGCCCACTCACGCACTGACGCACTGACGCACTGACGCACTTCTTCTTCATTCCAGCAGCTCCCTCTGTTTCCGCCTTCGCCGCAGCAGGTCGTACACCTGCCCCACCTCGCCGCCCAGCACGAACACGAACGCCGAGTAGTACACCCACAGCACCAGCAGCACCAGCGTGGCCAGCGTGCCGTACGTCGTCCGGTAGTCCGCGGTGGATACGTGCCAGGCGAAGGCGCCCTTGAGCATCTCCCACACCACCGACGTGAACGACGCGGCCACCAGGGCAATGCGCCACGGCGTCTTGCGCAGCGGCAGGTAGCGGTAGATCAGGACGAACGCCAGCAGGATGAAGGCGAACGCCAGCAGCCGCGCCGAGCCCCGCTGGATCATCTCCAGCTCGTCCCTCCCGGCCAGCCCCAGCCACTCCACCCCGTACGCCTGCGCCGCCTCCACCACGATGGTGGTGCCCGTGTTCAGCACGAAGAGCGTGCCCGCCACCACCACCATCTGCAGGTCGAAGATCTTGCCCGCGACCAGCCCCCGCTCCTCCGGCAGGTCGAAGACGTGCCGGAGCACCGACCGCAGCGAGGTGAACAGGCGGGTGGAGGTCCACAGGAACAGCACCAGGCCCACCACGCCGAACTGCGTGCGCCCGGCCACCACCTCGCGCACCAGCGTGCGCGTGAGCACCACGATGCGCTGCGAGGGGGGCAGGATGGAGAGCACGTAGTTGACCGCCGCCTGCTCCGGGTCGTCCACCGCGCGCTTGAGCACGAAGCCGAAGACCGCGATCAGCAGCAGCAGGAACGGGAGCGCCGCGATCAGGACGTTGAAGGCGATCCCGCCGGCCAGGAAGAAGATGTCGTCGTCGCCCGCCTTGAACCACAGGCGGCGGGTAAAGTCCATCCCGCCGCGCGCCATGCGACGAAGGGCCGCGCGGGCGGCCCTCCATACCACGGATGCTCTACTCCGGGGGACGCGCTCGGCCATGCGTCAAAGCTACCGCGCCGCGCGAGGATGCGTCAATGAAACGTGCGAGAGCGCGGGAGCGCGAAAGGGGAGGGTCAGCCGGCCAGGTCGCCCGCATCGCGCTCCACCACCGTCTCCGTGATCACCACGTCACCCGGCGCGCCGTCCGCCGGCGCCTCCGCCGAGACCACGCGCGGCCCCGCGGGGGCGGGCCCGCGATGGGCGCGGTAGGACGCCCGCGCCTCGTCCACGCGGCGGCGCAGCTCCACCCGCGCGTGGCTGGCGGCCATCCGCCCCTCGTCCACGGCGCCGCGCACGCGGTCCAGCCGGTCGTCCACGGCCGCGCGCACCTCGTCCAGCCGCCCCGACACCGTGCCGGTGGCCTCCCCCGCCCAGCGGGCCACGGACTCGCGCGCGCCCTGCACCGGCCCGCCGGCGCGCTCGCGCACGCCGCCCAGCAGCCGCGCGATCTCCGCCTGCGTCTCGCGGCCGGTGCGCGCCGTCAGCAGCAGGGCCACCCCCGCGCCGAACAGCGCCCCCAGCACAAAGGTGCCGAAGCCGCTGCCGGGCTCTTCGGCCGCGTACTCCAGCTCCTGGTCGCCGAATTCCTCGTCCAGCTCTTCGTCGCGCATGGGTCGGGCTTCCGTTGGGTGTGTCGCGCGTTGCCGGCCAGGATGGTCGCGTTCCGGCAACTTGAACCCGGGCACTCCGATCCCGGGCACCTGAACCTGACGCATGCACCCTCCCCCACGCCGGTGAGAGAGGGTGCGGGCGGTCCGCCGGCCCGGGTTTGCGAGCGGGACTTCTACACCGCGAGCGCCGGGCGCGGTGCGCCGCTGCCGCCGCGGCCCCTCTGCAGCACGTCGCGGAACCGCCGCAGGTCCAGCGGCTTCTGGAAGAAGAAGTCCGCCTCGCGGCGCAGCGTGCTCTCCTGCTCCTCGCCCCCGCAGCCGGCGGTGATCACGATGACCGTGATCTCGTCGCCGGACGACCGCACCGAGCGCACCACCTGCAGCCCGTCGATGTCCGGCAGGTAGAAGTCGCAGACCACCGTGTCCGGGTGGAACTCCCGCAGCCGCTCCAGCCCCCGCAGCCCGCTTTCGGCGGTGGCCACGGTGTAGCCCTCCTCGTCCAGAAGGCTCTTGAGCGCCTCGCGCGCACCAGCCTCGTCCTCGATGACGAGTATGCGTTGTGCCGCCATCCTCTGCAACCTCCGGTGCGGCGTCCCTCCCGCGAGACGCGTCCCACCCCCCTCGCGACCCTCCGCGGTTTGCCAGGGGCAAGCGCCATGCCACCGAAAACGCCCCGAAAACGCGCGCCGCGCATCCACCGGGGATGCGCGGCTATGTCGAACGTTTGCGCGAAGTTCGCCTCTCCTCGTCCGGACGGCGGCGATACAGATGTTTACCGGCTCCGGCCCTGCCGCTACCAGCGCCGGCGGCCTCCCAGCAGGGCGCCCGCCAGCCCCCGCGCCAGGGTGCGGCCGAACGACCTGGCCGCGGGCGAGCGCAGCACCTTCTCCAGCGTGCTCTTCTGCTGCCGGCCCCGCCCGCCGCCGCGGCCCCGGTCGCGGTCGCCGTAGTCGTCGTCCGCGCTGGGGCGGCGCGCCGGGCGGCCGCCCCGCCGCGGCACGTCGGGAAAGTCGTCGCGCGCGGCCAGCTCCTGCTCCTCCCGCTCGTCCTCCTCCGCCACGCGCGCCTCCAGCATCTCCCGCGCGCTCTCGCGGTCCACCATCTCCGCGTACTTGCCCACCTGGTCGCTCTCCGCCAGCCGCTGCCGCAGCTCGTCGGGGGTGAGCGGCCCCATCCGCGAAGACGGCGGAACGATGCGGGTGGCGAACGGCTGCGTCGGCACGCCGGTCGGCATGAGCGTGGTCACCAGCGCCTCGCCGATGCCCAGGGTGGTGAGCGTCTCCTCGATGTCGTAGAAGGTCGTCCTGGGAAACGTCCGCGCGGCGGAGCGCAGCGCCTGCTCGTCGTCGGGCGTAAAGGCGCGCAGGGCGTGCTGCACCCGGTTGCCCAGCTGCCCCAGCACCTCGGCCGGCACGTCGCGCGGGTTCTGGGTGATGAAGAACACCCCCACCCCCTTGGAGCGGATGAGTCGCACCACCTGCTCCACCTGGTCGCGGAGCGCCTTGCTGGCGTTGTCGAACAGCAGGTGCGCCTCGTCGAAGAAGAACACCAGCTTCGGTCTGTCGATGTCGCCCACCTCCGGCAGCGTGTGGTAGAGGGTGGCCAGCATCCACAGCATGAAGGTGCTGAACAGCACCGGCTTGTCCTGCACGTCCTGCAGCTCCAGCGCGCTCACCACGCCCCGCCCCCCGGCATCCGTCCGCAGCAGGTCGTCCAGGTCGAACTCCGGCTCGCCGAAGAAGCGCTCCGCGTCCTGCGCCTCCAGCTCGATCAGCTCCCGCAGCAGCACCCCCACCGTCGCCTTCGACATTCCGCCGTAGCTCTTCAGCTCGTCGGCGCCCTCGCCGCCCAGGTACTGCAGCACGGCGCGCAGGTCGGAAAGGTCCAGCAGCAGGAGCCCCTTGTCGTCGCAGAACTCGAAGACGAGGGTCAGCACGCTGCTCTGCGTCTCGTTCAGCCCCAGCACCTTGGACAGGAGCAGCGGGCCGAACGACGAGACCGTGGCCCGCATCTGCGCGCCCAGCTTGCCGCTGAGGCTCAGGTACTCCACCGGCATCCCGGCGTGCTGCCAGGGGTAGCCGGTCTCCGCCGCCCGCTGCCGCACCCGGTCGCTCTCCTCGCCCGCCACGCCGATGCCGCTCAGGTCGCCCTTGACGTCGGAAAGGAAGACGGGGACGCCGGCGGCGGAAAGCTGCTCCGCGATCACCTGCAGCGTCTTGGTCTTGCCGGTCCCCGTGGCGCCGGCGATCAGCCCGTGCCGGTTCATCATCGACAGCGGCAGGGAGACGAGTGGCTCCGGGTGGCAGGCGCCCTCGTGCACCACCGCGCCCAGCGTGAGGGTGCCGGCGCCGGGGGGGAACGCCGCGCGTGCCGCGTTCAGGACCTCAGGATTCATGCGGAGCGGAGGTAGAAGGTGTGCGGGAGCGCCCGGACGGGCGGAAAGAGCGACGCCGGGAGTCACATCGATCCGCGGTTCTTCAAATAAGCTCTCCGGACGAGAAAAGAAAGAAGCCGCGCGCCGGGAGCCTCCCGGTGCGCGGCCTTTCGCGCATCACGTCCCATGCGCGGCGGTCAGCGGCCGAACAGGCCTCCCAGCTTGCCGGCGATGTCGCCCGCGTCCGGGCCTCCGCCCTCGCCACCGCCGCCCTCGCCGAGCAGCCGGCCCAGGTTGCCCCCCACCGGTGGCGGCAGCCTGCCGTCCAGGAACTCGATGGCGGTGCGCGCCGCCTGCATCGCCTTGTCGGGCGGGATGTTGGCCCGCGCCGCGATCTGCTGCACCAGCTCGTCCATCATCGCCATCTGCCACCTCCAGGTCGAGGGAAAAACGTCCGTGGAATCCTGCAGGGGATGCGTTACGCGGCGCCCCGAGCCGCGGGCCGGACCGCGAGCAGGTCGTCATCGCGCACGGGACGCACGTCATCGGCGGCCAGTGTCTCCAGTGCCAGCGTTTTCCCTGACGCTGTCACGAACTCCACTTCCACCGCGTCCGGCGCATACACCTGCACCACTGCGCCAAGGTCGCCATTGTACCACTCACCTCCCACTCACCTCATACTTCTGCCCATGAGCATTGGCCGGCCCGGGCGAAGCCTCGCCACGGATTGCGAGGTCCAGCAGGACGGTTCTGAGCACGGGCCAGGCAGACCGTGCAAAGCCGAGCGCTTCGAAGAACCGCGCCTTGGTACGCCCGACCGGATGCTCCCGTGACAGCAGATAGTCACGAAGCCTGGGCGGATCGACGAATGCGCGTTCAGCACCAGGAAGTTGCACGCGGCTGCTCCGGGACAATGACATCTGGATCAGCCGACTTACGGGCCGCCCGAACTCCACCGCATTATCTTCTATCGCCCGAGCCGCTGCAAGCCATCCGCGAAGCGTACCAACGAAAGAGCCGCGCGCCGGAGGCTCCGGCGCGCGGCTCCTGGACCGATCCGCCGCCGCGGTCAGGTAGCGCCGACCACCTCGCCGCCGACCAGCTGGTTCAGGCGGGTGCGCAGCTCCTCCTCGTCGATGCCCAGCATGGTGGCGGCCCGCTGGTGGTCGCCCTCGGCGAAGGAGAAGGTCTTGAGCACCAGCGTGCGCTCCGCCTGCTGCAGCGAAGTGCCCACCGGCATCCGGACCTCGCGGTCCTCCGACATGATGAGCTCGTGGGCGCGCAGGTCGCCCAGCGTGATCCCGTCGCCGCGGGCGAAGATGACGGCGCGCTCCACCGCGTTCTTGAGCTCGCGGACGTTGCCGGGCCAGCGGTAGGCGTTGATGAACTCCAGCGCCTCGGGCGCAAAGGTCTTGAGGCCCTTCTTGCCGTTCTCCTCGGCGAAGCGGCGGAGGAACGACTCGGCCAGCAGCCGCACGTCGCCGCGGCGGTCGCGCAGCGGCGGCAGGAACAGCGGGATCACGGCCAGGCGGTGGAACAGGTCCTCGCGCAGCTTGCCCTCGTCGATCGCCTTGTTGATCTGTTTGTTGGTGGCGCTGACCACGCGGATGTCGACGCTGATCTCCTTCTTGCCGCCCAGCCGGCGGAACGACCGCTGCTCCAGCGCGCGCAGGAACTTGACCTGGATGTCGGGCTCCATCTCCGCCACCTCGTCCAGGAACAGCGTGCCGCCGTCGGCCAGCTCGAAGCACCCCTGCTTTTCGTTGATGGCGCCGGTAAAGGCGCCCTTCTCGTGGCCGAAGAGCTCGTTCTCCAGGATCTCGCGGGGGAACGCGGCGCAGTTGATGGCGACGAAGGGGCCCTTGGCGCGGCCGCTCTTGTCGTGGATGGCGCGGGCCACCAGCTCCTTGCCGGTGCCGCTCTCGCCCACGATGAGGATGCTGGCCGACGTGGGCGCCGCGGCCTCGATCATCCCGTAGATGGACTTCATCTCGTCGGACTGGCCGATCAGGTCGCCGAAGCGGGTCAGGTTGGCCAGCCGCTCCTCCAGCAGCCTGTTGGCCTGCTTGACCTGGAACTTCTCCAGCGCCTTGGGGATGAGCTCCTTCAGCCGGTCGATCTTGAGCGGCTTCTCCAGGTAGTCGTACGCCCCCTGGCGCATGGCTTCCTTGGCGCTCTCCACCGAGCCCTCGCCGGTGATGATGATCATCTCCGAGGCGATTCCCGCCGTGCGCATGCGCGAGAACAGCTCCAGCCCGTCCACCTCGGGCATGCGCAGGTCCGCCAGCACCACGCCGTAGCCGCCGTCCTGTGCCAGCTTCCAGGCGGCGTTGCCGTCGGTGGCGGTGTCTACCTCGTAGCCTTCGTCGGCCAGCAGCATCTGCAGGCCTTCGGCGATGTGCTTCTCGTCGTCGGCTACCAGGATCTTTTCAGCCATGCCCGTCATTCCGTCGGGGGGATTCAGAATCGAGTTCGCAACCGGTAAAGATACGGACGACCGCAGGGCGCGGTCAACCTGTTGGCGCATCGGCAGGTACGCTGCTTCAGCGCGTGCCGCCGGCCGGCAGCGCCAGGGTGCGTTCGCCCCCGTCGACGTCCACCCGGCCGCCCACCGCCTCGGCCAGCGCGGCGGCCACCGCCAGCCGCTCGCCGCCGTCCGCGGACGGGGCGCCCGACACCGTCAGCACGGCGCGCCCTTCCTCGGCGCGGATGGCGATGTGCAGCGTCTGCCCGCCGGAAAGGCCGTCCAGCGCGTCCAGCACCAGGTTCAGGATGATCTGCCGGGCCGCCTGGCGCCCCAGCCGCACCCGCACCATCTGCGCGCCGCGCTCGTACTCCACGTGCGCCTCGCGGTGCCGCGCCTCCAGGCTCACCA
>DASTNU010000305.1:0-5367 GCA_035720605.1 Longimicrobium sp.
CGCGGCCCGCTGCGCGGGAGGCCCTCTCCCCCGCCGACCTGCGCCGCTCGTTCCTCGCGGCTCGGCGGCGACCCCTCCCCCAACTTCGGGGGAGGGGTTGCCCGGGCGGGTTCGGCGCATGGCGGCGAGCGTTCAGCCCGGGAGGGTAGATCCTTCGGTCGGCGGCGGGGTTGGGTGCGCGGGACGGCGCGCGCGGCGCCTTCCTCAGGATGACGAAGGTCGGGGTTGGTGGACGCGACGGACCCACTCCCCTCTCCCGCGCAGTTTGCGGGAGAGGGGCCGGGGGTGAGGGGTCCGCGCGAAGCACGACGCTGTTCGCAGTTGCAGTTCTCCCCCTCTCCTCGCGCAGTTTGCGAGGGGAGGGGGCCGGGGGGAGGGGCCCCCCGCGGGCGCAGCGAGTTGTCGGACGGCAACGCCTAAAGAGTTCACGTTTCAGGACATAGAGCTACCGATGGACCAGACCCTCCCCCGCTCGCGCGAAGCCCTCTCCGAGGCCAAGCGCCTGCTGCTGGAAAAGCGCATCAAGGGCCAGGCGAAGCCCACCGCGCCGGCGAACCGCATCACGCGCGTCGGCGGGGGGCCGGTGCATCCCATGTCGTTCGCGCAGGAGCGGCTCTGGTTCCTGGACCAGATGGAGCCGGGGAACCCGTTCTACAACATCCCCGTCGCCATGCTGGTCTCCGCGAAGGTGGACGTCGCCGTCATGGAGCGCGCCTTCACGGAGCTCATCCGCCGCCACGAGTCGCTGCGCACCGTCTTTCGCGCCGTCGACGGCGAGCCGAAGCAGATCGTGCAGCCGCCGTATCCCGTGAAGGTCGCGGTGTCGGACGCGCGGGGGCCCGGCGGCGAGCCGGTGGGCGAGGAGGAGCTGCGCGCCCGCATCCGCGACGAGAGCATGCGCCCCTTCGACCTGGCCGAGGGACCGCTGCTGCGGGTGGACGTGATCCGCGTGTCGGAGGCGGACAGCGTGCTGCTGGTGAACGTGCACCACATCGTCACCGACGGGTGGAGCATGCCCATCGTGACGCGCGAGATGGATGAATTGTACGAGGCGTACGCGCGCGGGCTGCCGTATCCCCTCAAGCCGCTGGAGGTGCAGTACCCGGACTACAGCGCCTGGCAGCGCGAGTACCTGACCGGCGAGACGCTGCAGCGCCAGGTGGACTACTGGCGCGGCCACCTGCGGGGCGCGCCCACGCTGGAGCTGCCCACCGACCGCCCCCGCCCGCCGGTGCTCTCGTACCGCGGCGGGATGCACCGCTTCGTCTGGCCGGCGGCGCTCACCGAGCGCATCCGCGCCCTGTCGGTGGAGACGGGCGCGTCGATGCACATGGTGATCATGTCCGGCTTCTACCTGCTGCTCCACCAGTACAGCGGGCAGGACGACGTGGTCGTCGGCACGCTGCTGGGCAACCGCAACCACGCGGAGCTGGAGTCGATGGTGGGCTTCTTCGTCAACACCGCGCCGGTCCGGGCGCGGCTGGCGGGGGAGATGACCTTCCGCGAGCTGGTGGCGCAGGTGCGCGCGTCGGTGCTGGACGCGGACGCCAACCAGGACCTGCCCTTCGACCGGATCGTGGAGGAGCTCACCACGGAGCGCGACCCGTCGCGCAGCCCGCTGTTCCAGGTGATGTACTTCCACCACACCTTCGTCAACGACGTCCACCACAAGGCGGAGTCGGAGTTCCGCTCCGCGCTCAACCTGCGCCCGCTCTACCAGGAGACGGGGATCACGCTGGTGGAGACCGACACCACCAAGTTCGACCTGACCTTCGCCACGGTGGAGATCGACGGCGCGCTGGCCAACATGGCGGAGTACAGCACCGACCTGTGGGACGAGGCGTCGATCGCGCGGATGATGGACCACTGCCGCGTGCTCCTGGACCGCGCCCTCCGCGACCCCGACGCGCCCCTCTCCGCGCACTGGATGGTGACGGACGCCGAGCGGAACCACCTCCTTTCCATCGGCGCCAACGCGCGCCATGCCGAGGTCGAGGGGACGCTGGTGGACCGCTTCGAGGCGCACGCCGCCCGCGCCCCGCAGGCGGTGGCGGTCGAGTACCACGACGGGCGGTGGACCTACGGCGAGCTGGACGCGCGCGCCAACCGCGTCGCGCGGCGGCTGGTCGCGCTGGGCGTGCGGCCGGGCGACCACGTGGGGCTGGCCCTCGCCGCGTCGGCGGGGATGGTGGCCGCGCTGCTGGGGGTCCTGAAGGCGGGCGCGGCGGTGGTGCCGCTGGACCCGGAGTACCCCGCGGAGCGGCTGCGCTTCATGGTCCGCGACGCCGGCATCCGCGTGCTGGTGGTGGAGAACGGCGGGCCTGACGGCCTCGCGGCGGAGGTCGCCGCCACGCTGGACCTGGTCCGCGACGCCGGGACCATCGCGGCGGAGGACGGCGCGCCGCTCCCGCCGCGGGCGTACCCGGAATCCGTCGCCTACCTGGTCTTCACCTCCGGCACCACGGGGCTCCCCAAGGCGTCGCTCGTCCCGCACCGCTCGCTGGTGCGCACCGCCGTGGACGCGGAGTACATGCCCGTCGCGCCGGGGGACCGGGTGGCGCAGGGGAACGGCCTCTCCTTCGACCTGGCGATCCTGGAGACCTGGGGCGCGCTGGCGAACGGCGCCGCGCTGGTGGGCATCGACCGCGACCTGCTGCTGGACTCGGCCGCCTGCGCCCGCGCGCTGCGGGAGCGGGGGATCACCCACCTCTGCATCACCACCCAGCTGCTCAACCGCCACCTGCGCGAGGTGCCGGACGTCTTCGCCCGGCAGCGCTACGTGCTGTTCGGCGGCGAGACGGCGGACGCGGGGGCGCTGCGGACGTGCCTGGAGGGCGGGCCTCCCGCGCACCTGGTGAACATCTACGCCCCGTCCGAGAACGTGATCCTGGGCACCACGCACGACGTCCGGGAGGTCGCGCCGGAGGCGGGCACCGTGCCGCTGGGCGGGCCGATCGAGGACACGCGGTGCTACGTGCTGGACGCGCGGGGGATGCTCTGCGGCACCGGCGTCCCCGGCGAGCTGTCGATGGGCGGCGGCCGCGTGGCGTACGGCTACCTGGGCCGTCCGGCGCTGACGGCGGAGCGCTTTCTTCCCGACCCCTTCTCCCCCGTTCCCGGCGCGCGCGTCTACCGCACCGGCGACCGCGCGCGGTGGAACGGGCGGGGCGAGCTGGAGTTCCTGGGCCGGCTGGACAAGCAGGTCAAGATCCGCGGCTTCCGCATCGAGCCGGGCGAGGTGGAGGCGGCGCTGCACGCGCACCCCGCGGTGCGCGAGTGCGTGGTGGTCGCCCGCGAGGACGTGCCCGGCGACCGGCGGCTGGCGGCGTACGTCGCCGGGCGCGAGGGAGCCGCGCCGGACGCGGCGGAGCTGCGCGCCTTCCTGAAGGAGCGGCTGCCGGACTACATGGTGCCCGCCGCCTTCGTGGCGCTGGACGCCCTCCCGCTCACCCCCAACGGCAAGGTGGACCACCGCGCCCTCCCCGCCCCGGACGGCGGCGGCGCGCCACGCCAGGCACACGAGGCGCCGCGGACGCGGACCGAGGAGGTGCTGGCGGAGCTGTGGGCGAAGGTGCTGCGGGTGGAGCGCGTGGGGATCCACGACAACTTCTTCGGCCTGGGCGGCGATTCCATCCTGGCCATCCAGATCATCGCGCGCGCGGCGGAGGAGGGGATCCGCATCCTCCCCCGGCAGATGTTCGTCCACCAGACCGTCGCGGAGCTGGCGGCGGTGGCCAGCGTGGCCGCGCCCGCGGAGGCGGAGCAGGGCCCCGTGACCGGCGAGGTGCCGCTGACGCCGGTGCAGCGCTGGTTCCTGGAGCAGGACCAGCCGGAGCCGCACCACTGGAACATGGGCAACCTGCTGCAGCCGCGCGCGCCGCTGGACGTCGAGATTCTCCAGCGGGCCGCGTCGGCGCTGCTGGACCACCACGACGCGCTGCGGACCCGCTTCACGCGCACGGTGGAGGGGTGGACGCAGCACGTCGGCGAGCCGGGGGAGGCCGCGGCGGTGGAGCGCATCGACCTTTCCGGGATGGAGGGCGAGGCGCGCGACGCGGCGTTCGCGGAGCACGCGCTGCGGCTGCAGGGCTCGCTCGACCTCGCGCGCGGCCCGGTGATCCGCTTCGCGCTCTTCGAGATGGACCACGGGGGCCAGCGGCTGGCGATCCTGGCGCACCACCTGGTGGTCGACGCGGTGTCGTGGGGCGTGCTGGTGGCGGACCTGGAGCGCGCGTACGGGCAGATCCTGCGCGGCGAGCCGATCCGCCTCCCGGCGAAGACGACGTCGTACCAGCGCTGGGCGGAGCGGCTGGCGGAGCACGCCCGCGCGGAGGCCCTGCGCGAGGAAGCCGGCTTCTGGCTGGCGCAGGGCGACGCGCCGCCGCTGCCGGTGGACTTCGCCGGCGGCGCGAACACCGACGGCGAGGCGGAGTTCGTCGGGGTGGCGCTGGACGCGGAGGAGACGCGCGCCCTGCTGCACGACGTTCCGCCGATCTACGGGACGCAGGTAAACGACGTGCTGCTGGCGGGGCTGGGCCGCGCCCTGGCCCGGTGGACGGGCGAGGAGACTTTGTGGGTGACGCTGGAGGGGCACGGCCGCGAGGAGCTGTTCGCGGACGTGGAGCTGTCGCGCACGGCGGGCCTCTTCACCTCCATCTACCCCGTGCGCCTGCGGGTGCCGGCCGATCCGGGCGCCGCGCTGAGGGGCGTGAAGGAGCAGCTGCGCGCCTTCCCGCAGAAGGGGATCGGCTACGGCATCCTGCGCTACCTGGGGGACGAGGAGACGCGCGCCGCGCTGGCGGGGCTGCGCCAGCCGGAGCTGGTCTTCAACTACCTGGGGCAGATGGACGGCGCCGCGGGCGAGGAGCGCCTGCTGGAGCACGCCGACGGCGACCTGGGGCCGATGCACAGCCCGCGCGCGCGGCGGCAGCACCTGCTGGCGGTGGACGCGTCCGTGTTCGATGGGCGGCTGTACGTGACGTGGACGTACGGCACCCGCGTGCACGCCCGGGAGACGGTGGAGCGGCTGGCGGCGGCGTATCTCGATGCGCTGCGCGAGCTGGTGGCGCACTGCCGCGACCCGCGGGCGGGCGGCTACACGCCGTCGGACTTCGCGCTGGCGGGGCTGGACCAGGACGGGCTGGACGCGCTGCTCGCGCAGATCGGGTAGGGGGAGCAGACCGGCCGGGTCCGATGCGCCGGAAGGATCCTGGCGGGGATGGTTTTCCCCCGCGGCCCGCTGCGCGGGAGGCCCTCTCCCCCGCCGACCTGCGCCGCTCGTTCCTCGCGGCTCGGCGGCGACCCCTCCCCCAACTTCGGGGGAGGGGTTGCCCGGGCGGGTTCGGCGCATGGCGGCGAGCGTTCAGC
>DASTNU010000306.1:0-2467 GCA_035720605.1 Longimicrobium sp.
TGTCGTGCTGGTGGATCTCCGGGTGGTTCACCGAGTTGCGCAGGATGGTGGTCACCGCGTCCTCGGCCGGACCCATGGTGGGCGCGTACAGGTACCCGTCGCCGCCGCCGGGGCCGTGCGTCCCGGCCTTCAGGCAATAGCTCTGGGTGTGCATCTCCCAGTAGCCGGGCTGCAGCACGAACCCGCCGTTGGGGGTGCGCTGAAGCTCCAGCATGGAGCGCGTGGCCTCGCGCGGGGTGAAGTTGTCCAGCGAGTCCACCGCCCAGCGTGCGTGCTCCAGGCTGGTGGTGATCGGGTGGTTGCCGCCGACCAGCTGGTCGATGCTCACGCGCCCGCCGGTCACCCGGTTCACGGCGCCGCGCAGGCGGCCGCCGATCTGGGCGCTGGCGGTGTCCGCCACGCCGGCGCCGAACACCAGCGCCAGGGCGGAGAGCGTGCCGAGCCTGCGGATCGAAAGTGCGTTCATGAGGCTGCGTGTCCTGCGGAGGGTGTACGCGGCCGCGGGAGGGATCGTGTGCCGCTGCATCATCTTACGCACGATTCCCCGATTGCGCCAGTGCATCGGCCCGCTGCACTGGAGCGGCGTGATACGCGGTCCCTCCCCGCTTGGTTTCGGCCGCCGCCGCACCACCTCGCCGCCGGTGTTCCTCAGGACTGCGTCGCCGCCAGGCGGATGATGTAGAACATCGCGCCCTGCGGGTCCCGCAGCAGGGCGAAGCGGCCGACGGTGGGGATGTCGTGCGGCGGCATGATCGTCGTCCCGCCCAGCTCGTCCGAGCGGGCCACGGAGGCGTCCGTGTCCTCCACCGCGAAGTACGGCGCCCAGTGGGGCGGCATCCCCTGCATCTCGGCCGGCAGGGTGTAGATGCCGCCGGCCGCCGTCTGGCCGTCCAGCATCATCATGGTGTAGGGCACGGGGCTCCCCTCGAACGGCACCCCCGTCCAGCCGAAGAGATCGGAGTAGAACCGGATCGCCCGGTCCATGTCGCTGGTGGCCAGCTCGTTCCAGCAGAGCGAGCCCGGCTCGCCCGCGACCCCCGCGCCGATGTGCCGCCCCGCCTGCCAGACGGCGAACAGGGCGCCCGCCGGGTCGCCGATCAGCGCCATCCGCCCCACGTCCAGCACGTCGAACGCGTCGGCCACGATCGTCCCCCCCAGCTCGCGTGCCTTCGCCGCGGCGGCGTCCGCGCTCTCCACCGTCACGTACGACAGCCAGGCGGAGGGCATTCCCTGCGACTTCTGCGCGGGATCCATGGTGTACACGGCCGCCGCGTCGCGCCCGTCCTTGCGCAGCATGACGTAGACGTCGTTCTCGCCCGGGCCGAAGGGCATGCGGTCCGCCGTCCAGCCGAACATCTGCGTGTAGTACCGCTCCGCCGCGTCCAGGTCGTGGGCGGCCAGGTCGATCCACGAGAAGGTGCCGGGGCGGTGCTGGGTCATGACGGGCATCGTGCCTCTGCTGGGTTGGAGGAATCCCGAAAGTGCGCGGAGTACACATCAGTCAAACCAAACATAAGCCGAAACAGAAGGCGCGTCCAGATTTTCATCCGGGCGCGCCATTCCCGATCACTCACCCGCTCACCCGTTCACGGCGTCGCCGCGCGGCGCAGGCGGTCGCGGACGCCGGCCCAGGCAGGGCCGTTCGGCACGGAATCGATCAGGATGACGTGGCAGCCGGCGGCGTCCAGCTCGTGCAGCGCGGCGTAGAGGCGGGCGGCATAGCCCGCGGGATCGGCAGGCATCCGCACCACGGGATCGATGCGGGGGTCGTCCGCGTCCTCCAGCAGCACCCCGCCGACCCGCGTTCCCCGGTCCACCTCCTCCGCCGCCTCCACGAGCGCCTGGTCGCGCCCCTCGCGCGGGAGGATGCGGACGGTGGCGCGCGGGGCGTAGTGCCGGTCCAGCATCCCCGGCGACGGGCGCGCGGCCGTGCCGTCCGGCGTGGCGGAGGGAAGCGCCACCTCGCCGACGATCGGCCGCAGGTCGTCGATGGAGATGGTACCGGGGCGCAGCAGGGTGGGGCGCGGCCCGGCCAGGCTCAGGACGGTGGACTCGATGCCGACGGGGCAGGCGCCGCCGTCCACGATCAGGTCCACCCGCTCGCCCAGGCTGTGCGCCACGTGCTGCGCCGTGGTGGGCGAGACGCCGGTGGAGCGGTTGGCGCTGGGCGCGGCGACGGGGATGCCCGCTGCCCGCAGCAGCGCATGCGCCACCGGGTGCGCCGGCACGCGCAGCGCCACGCTCGGCAGTCCCGCGGTGACCGCGTCGGGGATCGAGGCGTCCCTGGGAAGGACGAGCGTGAGCGGCCCGGGCCAGAACGCCCGCGCCAGCCGCTCCGCCTCGTCCGGCCACGCGGAGGCCAGGGCGCGCGCGGCGTCGGCGTCGGTCACGTGGACGATGAGCGGGTTGTAGCCGGGACGCCCCTTGGCCAGGTAGATGCGCTGCACCGCCGCCGGGTCCAGCGCGT
>DASTNU010000307.1:0-6114 GCA_035720605.1 Longimicrobium sp.
TGCAGGAGCTTTCCTTCACGTCCCACTCGAGACTTGAAGCGAATGCGGTATTAGCCCGGGTTTCCCCGGGTTATCCCCCACCGGCAGGCAGGTTGCTCACGTGTTACGCACCCGTTCGCCACTGAACTGTCCCCGAAGGAACAGCCCCGTTCGACTTGCATGTGTTAAGCGCGCCGCCAGCGTTCGTCCTGAGCCAGGATCAAACTCTCCATGAGTTGATTAGCTCTCGTTGGATCGAACGTCTTCCGTTCGTCCGGAAATTTGCCTTTGACAGCCTCTTGCGCCCGGACTTGCCCGAAGGCTCGTCCTGCGCGGCGCGGGAGAAGGTGTGCTCCCGCGCGAGGCCCGCACAGACATCTTCCAACACCCTGATTGTCAATCAAACCAAGGCGAGCCGTTGCTCGCGACAAGGAGGGAAGTATAACCCTGCGCCCAGGGGGCGTCAACCCCCCGCCGGCACAAACGTTTGCCGGGCGCGCACGGGTCAGAAAATCGCAAAAAGCAGCGGCCGCCGGCGTGGCGCCGGCGGCCGCGGTGCGGGCCCCGGGTACCGGGTCAGGCCTCGTCTTCCTCGTCGTCGCCCCAGTCGTCGTCGTCGCCGTCCCACTCGTCGTCGTCGTCCTCGTCCCACTCGTCGTCGTCCCAATCGTCCTCGTCCTCGAGGTCGTCGTCCTCACCCCAGTCGTCACCCTCGTCGTCGCCCCAGTCCGCGTCTTCGCCGTCCTCCTCGAAGCGGGCAACGATCTCGTCCAGGTCGAGCTCCTCACCGACCGCCGGGTGGGCCATCACGTTGGGCATTCCGAAGTCTCCTTGGTAGACGCGTACTGTGGGGGGCCCGCTGGGCGGCCAGCAGCAAATTGCCGACCACGCCTTCATTCGGCCCGAAAGTAAGCCGGGTCTGGTTGATGTCAAGGCCTTTTTTTCACGCGCTGGCGCGGGGTTCTGGCCGCCCGGACCCGCGGGCGCGCCGCGCGGGCGGGCACGCAGACGCGCGCAGGGCGCCAAACCCGGCCGGAACGTGCGCTTAGACCCGGCGTGGGGCGGGAAGATCCGGGGAATGGCTGAGCCGGAGAGCAGGCAGCGGCAGAGGCGGACGTCCTGGCGCGAGGGATGCGCCCGGATCCGCACCTGCCGTCGTCGTCGTGGGAGGAATCAGTCCTCGCGCACACCCTCGCCGCCGTCCTCGCGCGCGCGAAAGAAGAGGACGCCCACGGGCGCCGGGTCGCGGGACGGCTGGCGGAGCGGCTGCTGGTAGCCGCGGCGCACGTCGTAGGGCAGCTCGTAGGGGCCCAGGCGCGGGCGCGGGGGGAGCAGGTCGCGGTCGCGGCCGTGGCGCGATGCGGCCGGTTCGAAGGCGTTGGGCATGGTCCAGGGGCTCCGGTGCAGGGGCGGAACCCCCGGACGCAAGAACGGCGCCCGCCCCGGGGCACGGGGCGGGCGCCGCACGGGGCACCCGGAGGAGGGCGGCGCGGTCCGTCAGACCTCGAGCGGCCGCTCCTCGACGATGGCGCGCAGCTCTTTGGAGGGCTTGAACACCGGCACGGCGCGCGGGGGAACCTCCACCGGGTCGCCGGTGCGCGGGTTGCGGGCCAGGCGGCTCTTGCGCTCCCGCACCTTGAAGGTGCCGAAGCCGCGGATCTCGATGTTCTGGTGCTCGGCCATCGCGTCCTTCACCGCGTTCAGGAACGCGTCGACCACCACCGCGCAGTCGCGCTTGGTGACTCCCGGCCCGATGGTGTCGGCAACGCGCTGGACAAGATCCGCCTTGGTCATGTGAAAAGCTCCTCCTGGGGGGTTGGTGCCGTGCGTGGCATCGTGCGAGGTAAGGGCGTTTTACGCCAATTCCACGTGGATCGTGGCGTTCCGGGCACAGGGATCCGCGCCGGGTGGCGAGGAGCGGGCCGGCCCGGGATGGCCGAATGCGTCCGATCGGGTGCGGGAGCGGCGGAAGCGGCCGGAGCCGGCGTGGCGCGGGCGAAGTGGCCTAAGAATCTGGTGGAAGGTCACTTATATGGCCGGAACGATAATCCGCGCCGGGCGCCGCGTCAAGCGTCTCGCTCGCCGCCCGCGGGACGGCGCGCCATCTCATCCACAAACCGGTCAAAGAGATAGCGGGAGTCGTGGGGTCCCGGGGCGGCCTCGGGGTGGTACTGCACCGAGAAAACCGGCCGCTCGCGGTGCTCCAGCCCCTCTACCGTGCCGTCGTTCAGGTTCAGGTGCGTCACCCGCAGCGCAGGGGCGCCGGGAATGCCGCCCTGGTCGCCGCGGACGGCGAAGCCGTGGTTCTGCGCGGTGATCTCCACCGCCCCGTCCGCCAGCCGGCGGACGGGATGGTTGCCGCCCCGGTGGCCGTACTTGAGCTTGTACGTCTCCGCGCCGAAGGCCCGGGCGATGAGCTGGTGCCCCAGGCAGATGCCGAAGACGGGCGTTCCCTCCCCCGCCAGCGCGCGGATGGCGGCGAGCGCGTGCCCCACGGCCTCGGGGTCGCCGGGGCCGTTGGAGACGAAGAGGCCGTCCGGGCGCGCGGCCAGGATCTCTTCCGTGGGCGTCTCCGCGGGGAGCACGGTCACCTCGCAGCCGCGCTCCGCCAGGAGCTTGAGCGAGTGCGACTTGACGCCGAAGTCGTAGGCCAGCACGCGGAAGCGGGCGTCGCCGGCGGGGGCCACCACGTAGCGCTCGTCGGTGGATACGCCGCACGCCAGGTCCAGCCCCTCCATCCGCGGCTGCCCGCGGATCTCCCCGAGCAGCCGGTCCGCATCCGCCGCAGCCGGGGCGATGGCGCCGCGCATGGCGCCCAGGGAGCGGATGTGCCGGGTGAGGGCCCGCGTGTCGACGCCGGTGATGGAGACCACGCCGTGCCGCCCCAGGTAGGCGTCCAGCGACTCCGCCGCGCGCCAGCTGCTGTAGACGGGCGGCGCCTCGTGCAGCACGAAGCCGGCGACCTGCGGGTGGGCGCTCTCCTCGTCGTGCGCGTTGACGCCGTAGTTGCCGATGAGCGGGTAGGTCATCGTCACGATCTGCCCGGCGTACGAGGGGTCGGTGAGGACCTCCTGGTAGCCGGTCATGGAGGTATTGAAGACCACCTCGCCGAACGCGGTGCCCGGCGCGCCGAACGCCTGGCCGCGGAAGGCCCGTCCGTCTTCCAGCATGAGCACAGCGGGCTCCGCCAACCGTTCCTCCGGGTGCGCGTGGGACAAGTCCAATCCAGGGCGGGAGATGCGGGGCGTCAATCTACGCGGCGGCTCACCGCTGTCAAGCCGGGGGCCGAGCGATTCCACACCCGTCGCCGCAGCAGCACATAGAAAGACGTGTCGCGCGGCGCGTCCCGCGTCCCTGGCCGAGGGGGGTGGGGGGGGACGACAGAGGAGATGCCACGACGTGCCAGATGCGTCGCAGTTGCCGCCGCCGCGCCTTGCACCCTGCAAGGAATCATGCAAGATCGCCCGGCAGAAACCCGCCGCCGGCGCGGCGCAGATCTCCTAAACCAACCTCCTGCAACGACTTGCAAATTGCGCGGCGGATGGTACACCCGTTGCCTTACCCGGGGCCGGACAGCACGACGACACGGTGCTGGCAGTACCCGACCATCAACCCACCCAAGGGAGCACACCAATGCGCAACCTCCGCAACCGCAAGGGCTTCACCCTGATCGAGCTCATGATCGTGGTCGTGATCATCGGCATCCTGGCCGCCATCGCGATTCCGAAGTTCAACAACGCGTCGGCCCGCGCGAAGGAGAAGGAGGCGGACGGCATCCTGAGCCAGATCTACCGCCTGCAGGAGACCTACGCGGCCGAGAACAACGGCTCCGCGGCGGCGAGCTTCACGGACCTGGAGTCGGTCGGCTGGCAGGCCCCGGTTGGCCTGAAGCACTACACCATGCCCGCGACGCCCGCCATCCCGGCGACGATGACCGCGACGGGGACGGGGTACAACGACCGCACCATCGACGCCACCGGCCGGATTACCAACTAATCCGCCAGCCCGCGACAGGATACCGGGAGTCGGGACAACCTCCGGCTCCCGGTCCGTCGTTCGGGCTCCCCCGGCCGCACGCAGCCCATCGCCTCTCCTTCCGCCCGACCGTCACATGAATCACAAGCGCGGCTTCACCCTGGTGGAGCTCATGATCGTGGTGGTCATCATGGGAATCCTGGCCGCCATCGCCATTCCCCGGTACAACATGTCCGCGCACCGGAGCAAGGAGAAGGAGGCCGACATGTTCCTGGCGCAGGTGTTCCGGCTCCAGGAGGCGTACCGCAACGAGTTCGGCGTCCCGGCGCCCAGCGCGACCGACTTGCAGGAGGTGGGGTTCCGCAGTCCCACGGGCTTTCAGTACTTCAGCTGGACGGGGAGCGTCACCATTCCCCTGTGCCTGGCGTCCACCGGGCCCTGGCAGAGCCGCAAGGTGATGCCCGACGGCTCCATCGTGAGCCCCTGCTGATCCGGACCGCCTTCGCAGTGCAAGCCGCCCGGACGCGCGCCGGCGCTCCCGGACGCAACCACGACACCGCCGCCGCACCCGCCGGGATGGATCCCGCCCGGATGCGACGGCTTTTGCTCGTGCTGCTGCTGGCGGCCGGCGCGGCGCTGCGGCTGCTGCAGTACGGGGTGAACCGCGCGCTCTGGCTGGACGAGGCGCTGCTGACCCTGAACGTCCTGGGCCGCACCCCCGCGCAGCTGCTCACGCGGCCGCTGGACTACGGGCAGACCGCGCCCGCCGGCTTTCTGCTCCTGCAGAAGCTGGCGGTCACGCTGCTGGGCACGGGCGAGTACGCGCTGCGGCTGGTGCCGCTGGCGGCGGGGCTCGCGGCGCTGTTCTGGTTTCCGCGGGTGGCCCGGCGCTACGTTTCGCGCGCCGCGCTGCCGCTGGCGGTGGCGCTCTTCGCGCTGGCGCCGTTCCTGGTCTATTATTCGTCGGAGGCCAAGCAGTACGCGCTGGACGTGCTGGCCGCCGTCGCCCTGCTGGCGTGCGCGGCGGCGGTGCGCCACCGGCCCTCGCGCCGCGCGCTGGCGGCGTTCGCGGCGGCCGGGGTGGCGGCGGTGTGGGTCTCGCAGCCGGCGGTGTTCGTGCTGGCCGGCACGGGCGCGGTGCTGGCGGCGGCGGCGCTGCGCCGGCGGGACGCGCGCACCTTCCGCTCCCTCGCGATGGTCGCGGGGGCGTGGATGGCCAGCTTCGCGGGGTCGTACGCGCTGTCGCGCAACGCGCTGGCGGACGCGGGTTACATGCGCGCGTTCTGGCGCGCGGGCTTTCCCTCCGCCGCGGACCCGCTCTGGCTGCCGCGGATGGCGCTGCGGCTGTTCCGCGAGCCGCTGGGGGTCTTTGGCGAGGACCCCACGCCCATGAGCCTGGTCGCGACCTGGGCGGGGGCGGTCGCGTTCACCGCGGGATGCGCGTGGATGGCGCGGAACGGGCGCGGCCCGCGGCTGGCGCTGCTGCTCGCGCCGGCCGGCATGGCGCTGGCGGCGGCGGCGCTGCGGCTGTATCCCTTCGGCGCGGACTACACCTCCGCCGGGCGCGTGCTCCTCTTCCTCCTCCCCGCCCTGGCGATGGTCGTCGCGGAGGGGACGGTGCGCATCGGCCGGTGGATCGGCGGGACGGCGGGGCGCGCCGCGGCGGCGGGGCTGGGTCTGGCGATCCTCGCCCCGTCGCTGGTCTACGCCGCGGTGCAGGTGCCGCACGCGCGGGCGGAGGTGAAGCCGCTGCTGGCGTACGCGGCGCAGGAGCGGCAGCCGGGGGACGTGCTGTACGTTCACTACGGCGGCCGCGCGCCTTTCCTGTACTACGCGCCGCGCTACGGGTGGACGCCGCGGAACGCGGTGGTCGGCGCCTGCTCGCGGCTGGACCCCGCGGGGTACCTGCGCGGCCTGGAGCCGCTGCGGGGCCGGCGGGTGTGGCTGCTGTTCATCGACGACCGCGCCATCACCCGGTCGGACGACCGCGGGCTGATGCTGGGGTACCTGGAGCACCAGGGCCGGCGCGTGGACGACCAGGTCTCCATCGGCGCGGCGCTGTATCTTTACGACCTGCGCCAGCCGCCCGCGCGCCCCGGCCCGTTCCGGGCGCGGCTGCCGCGCTACGCGCCGGACCCGGCGCTGGAGTGCCGCGGCCCC
>DASTNU010000308.1:0-2687 GCA_035720605.1 Longimicrobium sp.
CCGAACAATGGTTGCCGCCGCAAGAAAAAGAAGTGTCCAGTGCCCGGGTTCAAGTGCCCAGTAGCTTCTGGACACTTGAACCTGGGCACTTGACACTCGTACCTAGATGTACCGCTCCTGCCGTCCGCGGAACTTCACGCGGCCCTTCTTCATGAAGCCGTCGTAGCGGCGCAGCAGCAGGTGCTGCTGCATCTGCTGCACGGTATCCAGGGCCACGCCCACCACGATCAGCAGGCCGGTGCCGCCCAGCACCTGGCTCAGCCCGCCCACCCCCGCCGCCTGCAGCATCCCCGAGGGGATGAGCGCGATGGCGGCCAGGAAGAAGGCGCCCGGCAGCGAGATGCGCGACATCACGCGGTCGACGTACTCGGCCGTGCGCGCGCCCGGCTTGATGCCGGGGACGAAGGCGCCCTGCTTCTTCAGGTTCTCGGCGATGTCCACCGGGTTGTAGATGATCGCCGTGTAGAAGTAGGTGAAGAAGACGATCAGCACCGTGAACGCCAGGTAGTACGGCCAGCCGTTCACCTGGAAGGTGTCGGCCACCGAGTCCAGCCACGCCGCGTCGCTGAACTGCCCCAGCGTGGCCGGCACGATCATGATGGACTGCGCGAAGATGATCGGCATCACCCCGGCCATGTTGATGCGCAGGGGGATGAACGACTTCTGCCCCTGCCGCACCCGCCCCCGGCCCATCACCTTCTGCGGGATCTGCACCGGGATCTTGCGCGCCGCCATGGTCACCGCCACGGTGCCGGCGATGATCATCGCCAGCGCCGCGAACAGCACCACCAGCGCCAGGGGGTTCACCTGCCCCAGCGTCACCAGCCGCCCCGTCTCCACCAGCGCGGCGGGGAGCCCCTCGATGATGCCGAAGAAGATGAGCAGGCTCATCCCGTTGCCGATGCCGCGCTCCGTGATCTGCTCGCCCAGCCACATGATGAACACCGCGCCCGTGGTGAGCGTCAGGATCATCATCAGCCGGAACGCCAGCCCCGGGTTCTGCACCGCCCCCGGCACCTGCGACTCGATGAACATGGCGAAGCCGTACGCCTGGAAGACGGACAGCAGCACGGTGGCGTAGCGCGTCCACTGCGTGAGCTTCTTCCGGCCGTCCTCGCCCTCCTTCTGCATCTTCTCCACCGACGGCACCACCGCCGCCGCCAGCTGGAACATGATGCTGGCGGAGATGTAGGGCATGATGCCCAGGGCGAACACCGTGGCGCGCGACAGGCCGCCCCCCACGAACATGTCGTAGATCCCGAAGGCGGTGCCCTGCAGCTGGCCCGCGTACTCGCGCAGCGCCGCCACGTCGATCCAGGGCGCGGTGATGTGCGCGCCGATGCGGTACACGACCAGGCACAGGAGCGTGAAGGTGATCTTGGCCCTCAGCTCCGGGATGCGCCACAGGGTCGCTACGGGATTGGCCATGGGTCAGCCGATCTCCTGCACGGTGCCGCCCTGCGCCGCGATCTTGTCACGCGCCGCCTGGCTGAACTTGTGGGCGGAAACATCCAGCTTGCGCGTCAGCTCGCCGGTGCCCAGCACCTTCACCGGGCGGCCGGCGTGGCCGATCAGCCCGCTGGCCTTCAGGCTCTCGGGCGTCACCGGCCCGTCGCCCTCCAGCTTCTCCAGCTGGTACAGGTTCACCACCTGGTACACCGTGCGGTCCAGCGGGGTGAACCCCCGCTTGGGCAGCCGGCGCTGCAGCGGCATCTGGCCGCCCTCGTACGTGGGCTTGCCGCCGCCGGGGCCGTGGTGGCCGGCGCGGGCCTTGGAGCCCTTGTGCCCCTTGCCGGCCGTCTTGCCGGTGCCGGTGCCCGGGCCGCGGCCCAGCCGCTTGGTGTCGCGGTGCGACCCTTCGGGGCGCCGCAGGTTGCTCAGGTCAGCCATTGTTCTCCTGCCCTTCCTCTTCGACCCGTACCATGTGCCGGACCTGGAAGATCATCCCGCGGATGGCGGGGTTGTCCTCGAGGACCACCGAGCGCTGGTGCTTGAGGCCCAGCGCCTGGAGCGTGCGGCGGTGCTTCTCGGGCGCGCCGCTGTAGCTCTTGGTCTGCGTGATCTTGAGCTTAGCCACGGCCACCTCCCAGCGCCTCCACCGGCACGCCGCGCTCCACCGCCAGCTGCTCGCGGGTGGTGAGGTTCTGCAGCGCGTCCATGGTGGCGTGCACCATGTTGAAGGGGTTGTTGCTCCCCAGCGACTTGGTGAGGATGTCGTGGATGCCCACGCACTCCAGCACCGCGCGCACCGGTCCCCCCGCGATCACGCCCGTGCCGGGCGCCGCGGGGCGCAGCAGCACGCGGCCGGCGCCGTGCTCACCCACGATGTCGTGGGGCACGGTGCCCTCGCGCACCGGCACCTTCACCATCGCCCGCCGCGCGGAGTCGATGGCCTTGCGCACGGCCTCGGAGACCTCGTTGGCCTTCCCCGTGCCGATCCCCACCTTCCCCGCCTGGTCGCCCACGGCGACCAGCGCGGTGAAGCTGAACCGCCGGCCGCCCTTCACCACCTTGGCCACGCGGTTGATGTGGACCACGTTCTCCTTCAGGTCGCTCTCGCGGCCACGGTCGCCGCCGCCGCCGCGTCCGTCGCGCTGGCCGCCGCGTCCGCGCCCGCCGCGCTCGTCGCCGCCGCGGCCTTCCTGCAGGTGCTGGCGATGCTCGCGATCCGCCGGCTCACGTGAGCG
>DASTNU010000309.1:0-2956 GCA_035720605.1 Longimicrobium sp.
CCCTGGCGAGATCCGCCGCCGTGCTCCATCGGCGGGTCGCTGCGCCTGGTGTCGTCCGTCATCTCCGGCCAGTGGGTGCCGCCGCCGCTGGCGCCGTAGCCCGATCCTCCGGTGCCGGACCCGCCCGTCCCGGGCCCGCCCGTCCCGGACGATCCACCCGTCCCCGATCCGCCGGTGCCGCCGCCCGAGCCGTACCCGCCGCTCGAACCGCCCAGCCCGCCGCCGGACTCGCCGCCCAGCCCCGATCCGCTCGTCGAGCCACCGGTCCCCGAGCCGCCCGTGCCGCCGGTCGAGCCACCGGTCCCGGTGCCGCCACCGTATCCGCCGCCGGACGAGCCGCCGGTCCCCGTGCCGCCGAGGCCGGATCCACCCGTCCCCGTCCCCGTCCCCGTGCCGCTGCCGAAGCCGCCGCCGCTCGTGCCGGTGCCGGTTCCGCCGCCGTAGCCGCCGCCGGTCGACCCGCCGGTGCCGGTGCCGCCGACGCCGCTGTCACCCAGGCCGGCGCCGCCCGTCGCGCCGCCGGTGCCGCTGCCGTGCGGGCCTTCGCTCCCGGTGCTGCTGGTCAGGGTTCCGGCAGGCGCCCCGGTTTCGCCGGTGCCCGTGCCGGACCCGCCGCCGCGCCGCTCTTCGAGGTCCTGGCGGATGTTGTCGAGTGCACCCTGGATGCGGGAGAGGAGCGCGTCGACGCGCGGCTTCACGTCGGCGATGAACTCGTCCACGCGCGGCCTGGCCTTGTCGCGGGCCTCCTGCAGGCGCGGCTTCAGGTCCTCCACCACACCCTCCACGCGCGCTTCCACGTCCTGGAACATCTGCTTCATCCGCGGGCGCAGGTCGCTGAGCACCGACTCCAGCCGCGAGTTCAGCTCCTCGATCGGGTCGGCCTTGCCTTCGCCGCCCGTGGTGCCGCCCGTCCCCGTGGAACCCGACGCGTCACCCCCGGTGCCCGTCCCGCCGGCGCCGCCCGTGGAGCCGCCGTATCCGCCCGTCGTCCCTGCGCCGCCGGTCCCGCCGCCGGTGGAGCCCGTGCCGAAGCCCCCGGCCGCGCCGCCCGTCCCGCCCGTGGAGCCGGCGCCGCTGGACCCACCCGTGCCGCCTCCTGATCCCGTTCCGAAGCCGCTGGATCCTCCCGTGCCGCCGCCCGAAGTCCCGCTGCCGAAGCCGCCGGATCCGCCGGGACTGCCGCCGGTGCCAGAGGAATCGCCGGGGCCGTAAGGGTTGTTGTCCATGGTCCGTCTCCCGTGCTGAGCGAAAAAGTGAGCGCCGATGCGTGTTGCAGCGCCCTTGCGACTACGCGGTGCACACGCGCCGGTTTCGTACGCACCCGCCGTGCCGGAGTTGTGAGTGCGTGAGTGCGTGAGTGCGTGAGTGCGTGAGTGCGTGAGTGTACGTCCGCGCTCACGCATGCTCCAACCCGTTCACCCCCTCACCCCTCACCCCCTCACCCTCACCCCCTCACCCCCTCACCCCCTCACCTTGTCACCCTCTCGCCTATTCCCCCGACGCATGCGATATTCCACGGCTGCACCGCCCGGGGCGGCGGTGTGCATCCCCGTGAACGCTCGATAGAACGATGGCGACTGTTGACCTGCCGACTGCCGGCGCGCCGCTGACGGCGCTCAGCGAGGACGAGCTGATGTTCCGCGATGCGGTGCGCCAGTTCGCCGAAGAAGACGTGCGCCCCCGCGTGCACGCCATGGACGAGAAGCAGCAGATGGACCCCGACCTCATCCCCCAGTTCTTCGAGCTCGGGCTGATGGGGATCGAGGTGCCCGACGAGCTGGGCGGCACGGGCTCGTCGTTCTTTACCGCCGCGCTGGTGGTGGAGGAGCTGAGCCGCGTGGACGCCAGCGTCGGCGTGTTCGTGGACGTGCAGAACACGCTGGTGAACAACGCCTTCCTGCGCTGGGGCTCCGACGCCATCAAGGAGAAGTACCTGCCGCAGCTGTGCAGCGACAAGGTGGGCGCCTACGCGCTCTCCGAGGCCGGCTCCGGCAGCGACGCCTTCGCGCTGGCCACGCGCGCCGTGCCGGCCGACGGCGGGTTCCGCCTGACCGGCCGCAAGCTGTGGATCACTAACGGCGCCGAGGCGCACCTCTTCATCGTCTTCGCCAACGCCAACCCCGGGGCCGGCTACAAGGGGATCACCGCGTTCGTGGTGGAGAAGGAGTTCGGCGGCTTCTCCGTCGGCAAGAAGGAGGACAAGCTGGGCATCCGTGCTTCGTCCACCACCGAGCTGATCCTGGAGGACGTGTTCGTCCCCGCCGAGAACGTGCTGGGCGAGGTGGGCAAGGGGTACAAGACCGCCATCGAGACGCTGAACGAGGGCCGCATCGGCATCGGCGCGCAGATGATCGGCATCGGGCAGGGCGCGCTGGAGGCCACGGTGAAGTACGTGCAGGAGCGCGAGCAGTTCGGCAAGCGCATCGGCGACTTCCAGGGGGTGCAGTTCCAGCTGGCGCAGATGGCCACGGAGCTGGAGGCGGCGCGGCTGATGGTGTACAACGCCGCGCGGCTCAAGGACGCCGGGCAGCCGTTCCTGCAGGAGGCGGCGATGGCCAAGCTGTTCAGCAGCCAGGTGGCGCAGCGCATCACCAGCACCTGCATCGACCTGTTCGGCGGCTACGGCTTCACCCGCGAGTACCCGGTGGAGAAGTTCTACCGCGACAGCAAGCTCTGCACGATCGGCGAAGGCACGAGCGAGATCCAGAAAGTGGTGATCAGCCGCGACCTGTTGCGGGGTTGATCAGCTGATCACGGCTGGTAGAACATCCGTCCGCCCACCACGTCCGTGGCGGTGATCAAGCGGTAGGAGTAAACGCCCGCCGCACCCGTGTTCGGCTGGAACGTCACTACGTATTCCTGACCGTGCTCCACGTTACCTTGGAAGAGCGTGCTCACCAGCTGCCCGTGCGCATTGAAGATGTGCAGCTCCGCGAATGAGCTCGTGGATGACACG
>DASTNU010000310.1:0-2803 GCA_035720605.1 Longimicrobium sp.
CGGTTCTGCTTCTGCAAGAAGGACGAGACGCTGCTGGCCGCCGTGGAGCGGCTGAAGAAGCTTTCGTAGCGGATTGGCCTCACGCCGAGGCGCGGACGCCGCGGATCGGCGATTCGAGGACGCGGGCGTCACCGGCCCCCGCGCCCGGCGATCTCCGCAACCAGGGCTTACCGGGTTAGATCCTCGGGGAGCATGAATCGCAGCTGGAAGGTCACGAAGTCCGCATGAGCGGGCTGCAAGCGCTGGGAGGATGGATGAGCGGTGGACCGGCGGACGAGCACGAGATCTTTCCCGGCTCGCGGGGGTCGGCGCACCTGGTGGAGTGGATCGACCGGGTGCTGGTTCACCTGCGGGACGGGCACGTCAACGACGCCCGCGCCGCGCTGGAGGCGCGGGAGTGGCGCACGCTGAACCTGGACGGCATCCCGCAGCCCATCCGCAACCAGCTGTACGAGAGCCTCGACGCCGCCACCGAGGCCCTCGCGGAGCCGAACGACTCGCCGGGCGCGGCGGAAGAGGCGCTGCTGATGGCCCGCTCGCGCTTTCTGCCGGGCGCCTAGCCCGCACCATCACGTTCACCGGAGGACTTCATGATGCGCGCATTCGCTCGCCTGGCGATCGTCGCGTTCGCCGTGTTTGCGGCCGCCCCGCCCACCACCGCGCAGATGGAGGGGAGCTACGGCCTGGTGGAGGTCGATGGGCAGCCCCTTCCCGCCACCTCGCCGGACGAGGAGGGTGTCGTGATGCACCGGGCGATCCTGCAGCTCGCGGCGGAGGGACGCTTTCTCCTGCAGGCCTGGGCGACCGTCGGCGGGGATCCCGAGCAGGAACAGGAGGAGTTCCTGGGCACCTGGTCCGTTTCGACCGACCTGCTCACCCTGACGCCGGACGGGGCCGGGGAAGAGGCCCTGATGAGGTTCCGCTTCACCCTCGCCGGCGATGCGCTGCGGCTGCACAACGGAGACGGACACGAGTTCACCTTCCGGCGGCAGCAGTAGCCGCGGCGCCCTGTTCGATGTTCTCGCGGCTGGGGCGTTTCATCTCGCACCGGCATCCGGGAACTCTACGGGAGGATTCATGATGCGCACGCTCGCCCGCCTGACGATCGTCGCCTTCGCCGCATTCGCGGCCGCGCCCGCCGCGGCGCAGATGGAGGGGAGCTACGACCTGATGGAGATCAACGGCCAGGCCGTCCCGGTTCCCTCGCCCGGCGAAGACGGCGTGGTGATGAGCAAGATGTCCCTGGTGCTCACGCCGGAAGGCCGCTTCGTCCTGCAGTTCACGGTGGAGGTGGCGGGGGTCCCGCAGCAGATCGAGGAGGAGGTCGAGGGCACCTTCGCCGTCACGGGTGACACGCTCGCGATAACCTCGCAGAACCGCGAGGAGAACCGCACGGTGCACTTTCGCTTCGCCCTGGCTGACGGCACGCTGCGGCTGTACGACTTCCGCGACGACGAGTACACGCTGCGACGGCGGCGGTAGGCGCGCTACGGCGGTGGCGCGGACGCGCGCAGCAGCTCGTACGGGTTCAGGTCGCGGCCGCGCCACCAGCGGTTGGGATCGGTGACGGTGAAGGCGGCGAAGTGCAGGTGCGGCGAGCCGGTCACGTTCCCCGTGCTCCCCACGTAGCCGATCACGTCGCCCTGGCGCACCAGGTCGCCTTCCTTGAGGCCGGCACGGTAGCCGCTCAGGTGGGCGTAGTAGTAGATGGTCCTGCCGTCCATCCCCCGCTCGTAGATCGACAGCCCGCCCGCTCCGCCGGAGTCGCGCCGCACGACGACGCCCTCCGCGGCCGCAAGCACCGGCGTGCCCCGCGCGGCGAAGATGTCGATCCCCTTGTGCGCGCGCCCGCCGGAGCGCGCCGCGCCGTACGTGTCCTTCAGCTCCGCCGCGCGCACCCCCGCCACCGGGATCGCCAGCCCACCCGACCCGCGCACCCGGCGCAGGCTCTCGCGCGTGGGGAACGACACCACCAGCGCCCGGTCCGCCACGGCCAGGTAGACCAGCAGCCCCAGCAGCAGCCCCGCCTCCACCAGCGCTGCGCCGATCGCCACCCTCCGGAACGACAGTCGTATGCGCATGCCGCCCCGGACGAGCACGAAGCGGACCGGGAAGAACCTGTCGCGTGGAACAGCAGAGGAAATCCAGTGCCTCTGCTCTGCTACCGGGCTTCTTCGTTCAGCGATTCGCGGCCATGGGCCTGCGTTACCGAGCAGCCTGTGCGAGCGTTGAGCGGGACTTCAGCTTTTCTCCAGCCGCTTTCAGGCTGGGATCCAGCCGGCTGACGGCGCGCAGGGCCTCCTGCGGAAGCTCGTGCAGCAGGTACAGGAGCCTGAACGTGGCACCCGACGCGAGCTTTCCCTTCCGCAGCTTGGAGATATAGCCCGGCGAGAGGAAGGCGAAGCGCTCGATCTGTACCTGCGACAGGCCCATGCGGCGCAGGTCGTTGATCAGCGCGCACTGCTGCCGCAGCCGCTTGCGGCGGTAGGAGTGCTCCAGAACAGCGTCCAGTTCGGCAGCCTGACTCGGCGTCAGGGTCATGTCACCACATGCGTCGCAGATCGGCAGGATGAGATCGTCGCGAATCCGCACGTGCGGATCGTCCCGATGGTCCATCGCCATGCCGACGATGTTCGTAGGACGGAGCATGCCCTCGCCGCACCCGCCACAGGGGCGCCCTTCGCTCGCGCCATTGCCCATCATCACCACTTCCTCCTGGATCGAGGGACAACTCCACTCATCGTCGAGAGATCGTATTCGGCAGGGTGGCACGAGACGATTCCCGGCTGCCCGTCGCGGATGT
>DASTNU010000311.1:0-3262 GCA_035720605.1 Longimicrobium sp.
GACGAGCCGTCGTCCGCCCGCTCCGCGACGGTGGGACCGCCGGTGGCCAGCCCCGCGGGACCCCACACGTGGAACGGGATGGCCGCCGCACCGGCGAGGTGCAGCAGCATCCCGATCAGCAGCGCCGCGCGCCGCGTACGTGAGGGTCCGTGAATGCGGTTCATGTGGCGGCGGGGTACACCCCGGGGGTCGGGGGGTTCCGGGAGACGAGTGCGTTAGTGCGTGAGTGCGTTGGTAGCCGACCACTCGCGTGGGCAGGACGAGAAAGGTGCCTGCGGAACGTTGATCGCCCCGGCAGCAGAGCCGGCAGAGAGATGCTCTGCCGGCCCGGCGTGGGACGATCGGTGGTTCGTCGCTGAACGGCTGTGGCAGTGGAATCTACAGGTACTCGCCGATGGTGGCGGCCAGGCGGCCGCGGTAGCGGCGGCTCAGGCGGAGCTCCGTGCCGTCCTCCAGCAGCACCAGGAACGCGGCGCTGGACCACGGCCGCATCTCGCGCACGAACGACAGGTTCACGATGGCGTTGCGGTGGATGCGGGCGAACCGCCGGGGATCCAGCCGCTCCTGCAGCGCCATCATCCGCTCGCGGATGAGGTACGTTTCCCCCCGGATGTGGACGCGGACGTAGTTTCCCTCCGCCTCGAACCAGCCGATGTCGGGAACGGGGAGCTTGACCACGCGCTGGCCCTTGCGCACGAACAGCCACTCCAGGTGCACGCCGCCGCGCGCGGGGGCGTCGGCCGCGCCGGGCTGGCGGGCCAGGTGCTCCAGCAGCCGCATCACGTCGTCCTGGCGCACGCTTTCGCGAAGCCGCTGCTCCGCGCGCGCGAACGCGGCGTGAAAGCGCTCCTGGTCGAACGGCTTGAGCAGGTAGTCCAGCGCGTTCACCTCGAACGCCCGCAGCGCGTACTCGTCGAACGCGGTGACGAACACGATCTCCGGCAGGTGCACGGGCGCGATGGCGCGCAGCACCTCGAAACCGTCCATCTCCGGCATCTGGATGTCGAGAAACACCAGGTCCGGCCGGAGCTGCTCGATGGCAGCCGCCGCCTCGCGGCCGTTGGCGCAGACGGCCAGCACCTCGGCCTCCTCGTCCGCCAGCAGCCGCTCCAGCTTGGCCCGCGCGTACGGCTCGTCATCGACGACCACGATCTTCATCACGGCACTTTCTCCGGTGGCTGTCCAGAAGGGCGGACGGGCGGACTGCGCATCAATTCGCGGGAGAGGGGATGCTCGACACCCGCGTGATGGGATGGGCGCCGGCCCGCACAGGTTGCAATCCGCACCGGTCCACGCGGCGGGGGAATGGGATGCGCGCGCGGCACGATGCCGCTCGTCACGCGCAGGTGCCGCTCGCAACACCGTCCTGTCCATCCGGCCCTCGGGCGTTACCATAGGACGGCTCCGCGTCGCGCGGCCGTACGCGATCCCTCGCCCATCCGGGCCCCTGAACAACGCGCCAGAGATGCCCCGTCTCGACAACGCCCCCGGCGGCGCCGCCCTGGAGCACGCCCTCGACATCCGCCTGGACCGCCGCTTCTGGATGCTGTACGGCGCGGCCTGGCTGGGAGTTCTGCTCTTCTTCTACACCCGGGCCTTCACCGTCTCCTTCAACCGCGACACGCCGTTCTACTGGCGGCAGGATGCGCTGGAGACGCTGGCCACGTACGGGCAGTGGGCCCTGTACGCGCCGCTGATCGTGTGGGGCGCGCGGCGGGTGTCGTTCTTTCGCGGCTGCCGCAGGAAGGCGCTGGCCTTTCACGGGGCGCTCAGCCTGCTCATCGCCCTGTCGGCGGTGGCGGTGCAGACGTTCTGGGCGGGACGCATCTGGACCGACGAGCCGGCGCTGTTCTCGCGCCACTTCAACGCGTTCTTCCACTGGCAGGTGATGTTCTACTGGCTCATCCTGAGCGTGACGCAGGGGCTGGAGTACCAGCGCCGCTGGCAGCGCGACCAGCTGCAGACGTCGCGGCTGGAGACGGAGCTGGCGCGCGCGGAGCTGCGGGCGCTGCGGATGCAGATGGAGCCGCACTTTCTCTACAACACCCTGCACACCGTCTCGGAGATGGTGCACGTGGACCCGCCGGCGGCGGAGCGGATGATCGTCCGCCTGGGGCTGCTGCTGCGCCACACGACGGAGACGGGGTCGCAGGAGGTGCCGCTGGAGCGGGAGATCGAGTTCCTGCGCGCCTACCTGGAGATCGAGCAGGCGCGCTTCCACGACCGGCTCACGGTGAGCATCGACGTGCCGGACGAGCTGCTGGCGTGCGCCGTCCCCAGCCTGATCCTGCAGCCGCTGGTGGAGAACGCCATCCGCCACGGCACCAGCCGCCTGGCCGGCGCGGGAACCGTGCGCATCGGCGCCGCGCGCCGGGGCGACGCGCTGGTGCTGCGCGTGGCGGACAACGGGCCCGGCCTGGGCGCGCCCGGAGGCGGGCGCGGCACCGGCGTGGGGCTGCGCAACATCCGCAGCCGCCTGCGCCACCTGTACGGCGACGCCGGCCGGCTGACGCTGGAGCCCGCGGAAGGCGGCGGCCTGGAAGCCGCCGTCTCGCTCCCCCATCGCCCCGCGCCCGCGCCCGCGCCGCTCGCGGCGGTCGACGCAGGCGGCGTCGATGAAACCGGCTACTGAATGGAGGGCGGGCCCGTGGATCCCCTGCCCACATCCGCCACGTCGGCTACGCGCGATGGGGTGACAGGGTGACAGGGTGACAGGGTGACAGGGGAGCGGCCTTTCCTGGCGCACTCTCGGGAGAAGCAGGTTCGCGTGGACGACGAGGACAAACGAAGAGGACGCGGAGGGATGATCCCCTCGCCGCGTCCTTTCTCGTTTCCCCACGTCCTCTGCGTGATTTTTCTTGGTTCCTCGCGGATTTGGTTGCCGGCGCGCGATGGACGTCGTCCACAGATCACGAAACGAAAGCGTGCCTCGACGACAAGCTCGGCGGTACGGACAGTAGATTCCTCGGTCGGCGCCAGGATGCCGTGCAGAACGCCGGGACTGACGCGGCGCCTTCCTCGGAATGACAGATGGGCGCTTGCCTGCGACCAAATCGACGAAAGAAGAACCTTTTTCTTCTTCCCTCACGCACTCACGTAGCTGCGCAGGCGCGCGAGGTTGACACGGTCCATCGTGACCTGGTCCTTGGGATTCTCCGGCAGCTCCTTGGGCGTCTCCAGCACCATGGGGACGGCGGCGAAGCGCGGATCGTTCATCAGCCGGCGGAAGGGCTCGTCGCCCAGCGAGCCCTGGCCGATGGCG
>DASTNU010000312.1:0-3984 GCA_035720605.1 Longimicrobium sp.
TGGAGAGCCTGGAAAGCGTGCAGGTGCTCAGCGAGACGCCGTACGACGCCCTGCCGCCCGCCGCCCGCTCGCGCATCGGCATCGGGCCGGGGCAGAAGAACGTGCTGGTGCGCATCGTTATCCGCGACCTGGTGCGCACCCTCACCAGCGCCGAGGCCAACGCCCTGCGCGACGCCGTCTACGCCTCGCTGCACGAAGGCAGCGCATGGCAGTGGGCGGCCGCGTAGAAGAAGTGCGTGAGTGCGAAAGTGCGAGAGGTGCCTGCGGCCTGGCACTGTGCCGGAGGTCGTTCCCGCCCGTGCTGTCATTCTGAGGGCGGCGCCCGCTCGCTCTCGCTCCGTCGGGATGCGTGCGGCGCCGACCGAAGAATCTGGTCGCCGGAGTGCAGGATCGGTCCCATACGCTGAATTCTCTGGACCGTGCACGGGCAGAGATCATGCGCTACGCCACCAGATTCTTCGGCCGCACCCACCACCATGCACGATCACGGTTCGGCGTGGGGCGCGACCTCAGAATGACAGCGTGGGCGAGGAATGGGGGAAGGTTCTTCCAGAGCCGTCACACGTACCGCGCGATGGTCATGCAGCCGGTGGCCGCCAGCAGCAGGACCAGCGCGAGACGCCGTACGACAGGATGGCGCCACGCACTGAGCGGCGCTCATAAATTCCAGTATTTGCGCGGGTTTTCGCGCGGGTTAGATTGTCCGGCCGCGGCACCGCGCCGCCCCCTGAATCCATCGACCGAGGCCACCGGATGCGCAGCGTACGCGAGCTGTTCGACCTGACCGGGAGCGTGGCCCTCGTCACGGGCGGGGGACGCGGGCTGGGCGAGCAGATCGCGCACGGGCTGGCGCAGGCGGGCGCGGCGGTGGCCGTCGGCTCGCGCAGCCTGGAGGCGTGCGAGGAGGTGGCGCGCGAGCTGGCGGAGGCGCATGGCGCGCGCACCCTCGCGCTGCAGCTGGACGTGTCGTCGGAGGAGGGCGTGCGGACGGCGGTAGAACGGGTGCAGGCGGAGCTGGGGCCCATCGACCTGCTGGTGAACAACTCCGGCACCTCGTGGGGCGCGCCCGCCGCCGAGATGCCGCTGGCGGCGTGGCACAAGGTGATGGAGGTCAACGCCACCGGCGCCTTCCTCTGCTCCCGCGAGGTCGGCGCGCGACTGATCGCGCGCGGAGCGCCGGGCGCCATCCTGAACGTGGCCTCCACGGCGGGGCTGGTCGGAAGCCCGCCGGAGGTGCTGGACGCGATGGGCTACAGCGCCAGCAAGGGCGCGGTGATCGCCATGACGCGCGACCTGGCGGTGAAGTGGGCGCGCCACGGCATCCGCGTGAACGCCGTCGCGCCCGGCTTCTTTCCGACGAAGATGACGAAGGTGGTGCTGGAGCGCGCGGAGAAGATGATCGCCCGCGCCGTGCCGCTGGGCCGCACCGGTGGCGACGACGAGCTGCTGGGCGCCGCGCTCTTTCTCCTCTCGCCCGCCGCGGGCTACGTGACGGGGCAGGTGCTGGCGGTGGATGGTGGGCTGACGGCGGGGTGAGGTGAGTGCGTGAGTGCGTGAGTGCGTGAGTGCGTGAGTGGGATGGACGGCGCGCCGCAGGCGCCCCCCATCCCCGGCCCTTCCCCCACAAACTGCGTGGGGGAAGGGAGAACGGCACCGCTGCGGGCGTGGTGGAGACATCTCCCCCTCTCCCGCACGCGCGCGGACCCGGCGCGCGCAGAAGATGTGCGGGAGAGGGGGCCGGGGGGTGTGGGCCCCCGCGGGCGCAGCTCGATGCCTGCCGAAGCGCGATCGAAGTTCAACCTCCCCCAGGGGTTTTGGGGGAGGCGGGCGAGTAATGCGAGGCCCGGAGGGGGCGAGTCCGTGACCAACCTGATGAGTGACCAGGGGAGAGCGTGATGGCAACGATCCTCGAAGAAGAGCGCGACACCGCAACGGCATCCGCGGCGCCCGTGCGCATGGAGGTCACGGACGGGCTGGCCGTGATCACCCTGAACGATCCCGACCGCCCGGTGAACGTCATCTCCGAGGGGCTGCTGCGCGAGATGGGCGCGCTGCTGGACCGCCTGGAGGCCGGCGAGGGCGGCGTGCGCGCGGCCGTCATCGTCTCCGCAAAGAAGGGGACGTGGATCGCCGGCGCCGACATCGAGGAGTTCAAGAACTTCAGGACGCCCGCGGACGGCGAGGCCGCCAGCCGCGCCGGGCAGGAGCTGCTGGACCGGCTGGAGCGCCTGCGCATTCCCGTCGTGGCGGCCATCGACGGCGCCGCGCTGGGCGGCGGGCTGGAGACGGCGCTCGCCTGCACCTACCGCATCGCGTCCGACTCGCCGAAGACGAGGCTCGGCCTGCCCGAGGTGACCCTCGGCATCATCCCCGGCGCGGGGGGGACGGCGCGGCTGCCGCGGCTCATCGGGCTGCGGGGGGCGCTGGACCTGATGCTCACCGGCAAGCAGCTGGACGCCCGCCGCGCCATGAAGGCCGGCATCGTCGACGAGGTGGTGCCGCAGCCCGTCCTCCTGCAGGTCGCCATGCGGCAGGCCCTGGCGCTGGCGGCGAAGCAGATCCAGCCGAAGGCCGCGCGCCGCTCCGGCTCGCCCGAGCGCATCGAGAACCTGCTGCCGATGCGCCGGCTGATCTTCGGCAAGGCGCGGCAGGGGGTGATGCAGAAGACGCACGGCCTGTATCCCGCCCCGCTCGCCCTGCTCCGCGTCGTGGAGAAGGGCCTGGACAGGGACGTGCGCACCGCGCTGGAGCTGGAGGCGAAGGCGTTCGGCGAGCTGTCGGTGACGCCGGAGGCGCGCTCGCTGGTGCACGTCTTCTTCACCAGCACCGCCGCCAAGAACGACGCCGGCCTTGGCGGGGACGTAAAGCCGAAGGACGTGGACCAGATCGCCGTCATCGGCGCGGGGTTCATGGGCGCGGGGATCGCCGCCGCCTCCGCGGAGTCGGGGATCGCCGTCCGGCTGAAGGACGTGAAGCCCGAGGCCGCGGCAAAGGGGCTGCGCACCGCGCGCGACTCGCTGATCAAGCGGGCGAAGCGGAAGAGGATGCGGCGCTTCGAGGTGACGAAGCTCATCGACCGCGTGCAGCCCACGGTGGAGTACACGGGGATGCACACCAGCGACGTCGTCGTCGAGGCGGTGTTCGAGGACGTCGATCTCAAGCACCGCGTCATCAGGGAGATCGAGGAGCACGCGGGCGAGGGCGTCGTCCTGGGCTCCAACACCTCGACGATCCCCATCACCAGGCTGGCGGAGGCGTCGTCGCGGCCGGACCACCTGATCGGCCTGCACTTCTTCTCGCCGGTGGAGAAGATGCCGCTGGTGGAGATCATCACCCACCCCGGGACGGCGGACTGGGTGACGGCCACCTCGCACGCGTACGCGAAGAAGATCGGCAAGACGCCGATCGTGGTGAACGACGCGCCGGGCTTCTACGTCAACCGCATCCTTTCCCCCTACATGGCCGAGGCCGCGCTTCTCCTCCAGGAAGGGGTGCGGATGGAGGAGCTCGATAAAGCCATGACGGAGTGGGGCTTCCCCGTGGGCCCCGTCACGCTGTACGACGAGGTGGGGCTGGACGTGGCGCAGAAGGCGGGAAAGATCATGGCCGCCGCCTTCGCCGAGCGCATGGGCAACCCCCCGACGGTGCTGGACCGGATGGTGGCGGACGGGCGGCTGGGCAGGAAGAACGGGAAGGGCTTCTACCAGTACGGCGACGACGGCAAGAAGGGCGCGCCGGACGAGAGCGCGTACGCGGTGATCGGCAACCCGCAGAAGAAGGAGATGCCCCGCGCGGAGATCCAGGACCGGCTGGCGCTGATCATGGTGAACGAGGCGGTGCGCACGCTGGAGGAAGGGGTGCTGCGCAGCCCGCGCGACGGCGACGTGGGCGCGGTGTTCGGCATCGGCTTTCCCCCGTTTCGCGGCGGCCCGTTCTGGTACGTGGACCGCACCGGCGCGCAGGCGGTGCTGGACCGGCTGCGCG
>DASTNU010000313.1:0-7300 GCA_035720605.1 Longimicrobium sp.
CAGGCTGAGGGTCCGGCCGGCGGACGCGGGGCCGGCGGATTGGAGCAGCCTGAAGACGTGGCTGGACTGCGGGCAGGGAGCGGGCTATCAGGGGCCCTACATCGGGAAGACCCTGTGGACTCTGCCGTGTAACGTGGTGCCGGACCAGGACACGCTGACGGTCAGAGCGAAGGTGCGGGACAAGGACGGGGCGGAGCGGGAATACACCCGGACGGTGAGGATCGACAACGCGCCGCCGGTGGTCCAGCTGACCGCGACCACCCCCACCACGATCCCCGTGAACGGGAGCGTGGGCGTGGAGGGGGTGTTCACCGACCTGGGGGTGAACGACGGCCCCTGGCACTTCACGATCTTCTGGGGCGACGGGTTGACCAGCGGCGGATACGCGAGCGCGCAGAACACCGCGATCCCCCGCTCGCACCGGTACAGCAGCGCGGGGACCTTCTACGCCTGGATGCGGGTGAAGGACAAGGACGGAACGATCAGAAAATCCGCCCAGCTCAGAATCACCGTAAATCCGTAGGGATGAGACCGGGCGGCGTCCGGCCGTTCTGGTGGCGCGATGAGCCGAGGGAACCCCCTCGGCTCTTTCTCTTTCCGTCGAACCCGTCGCGTCGAAGACCGTCGCGTCGATGATCGTCCCCTGCTTCAGCAGAAGGCCCTTCTCCTCGAGCAGCGAGCCGATCTCGTCGAAGATCGCGCGGGCGGGCACTCCTCACGGCACGAGCACGATCTTTCCGAACTGGCCGCCGGCCTCCAGCCGCTCGTGGGCCTCGCGGGCGTGGTCCAGCGGCATCACGGTGTCGATCACGGGGCGCAGGCGGCCGGAGAAGACGACGCGCAGCAGGTCCTCGAACTCGCCGCGCGAGGCCATGGTGGTGCCGATCACCTGGATCTGCTTCCAGAAGACGGCGCGGACGTCCAGCTCCACCTTCGGCCCCGCGGTCGCGCCGTACGTCACCAGGCGGCCGCCGCGGGCCAGAGCGCGCACGCTCCCCGCCCAGGTGGCCGCGCCCACGTTCTCCACCACCACGTCCACGCCGCGCTTTCCCGTGTCGCGGTAGACGGCCTTGGACCAGTCCTCCTCCGCGCGGTCGTAGACCACGTCCGCCCCCAGCCCGCGCAGCCGCTCCGCCTTCTCCGCGCCCTTCGTCACGGCGAAGACGCGGGCGCCCATCAGGCGGGCGATCTGCACCGCCGCCAGCGCCGTCCCCCCCGACGCGCCGATCACCAGCACGTCCTCGCCCGGCCGGAGCGCGGCGCGGGTGACCAGGGCGCGCCACGCGGTCATGTACGAGATGGGGATGGCGGCGGCGTCCTCGAACGACATCTCGTCGGGGATGCGGTAGACGTGGTCCGCTTCGGCCGCGACGAGCTCCGCGAAGCCGCCATCCGTGTGCTCGCCCAGGATGCGGAAGCGCTCGCACATGGAGTGCTCGCCGCGCGCGCACTCGCGGCAGCGGCCGCACCAGAGCGAGGGGTTGATGACGACCCGCTCGCCGACGCGCGCCTGGTCCACGCCCTCGCCCGACTCCGCGACCACGCCGGCGACGTCGGACCCGCCGATGTGCGGCATGGTGGTCTCGATGGGCATGCCGCGGCGCACCCACAGGTCCAGGTGGTTCATGGCCGCGGCGCGCACCTGCACCAGCACCTGCCCGGGGCCGGGTCGCGGTCGCGCGACCTGCTCGATGCGGACCACCTCGGGGCCGCCGTGCTCGTGGAAGATGGCCGCGCGCATGGTCATGGGAGTGCGTGAGTGCGGGAGTGCGGGAGTGCGGGAGTGCGGGAGTGCGTGAGTGCGTGAGTGCGTGAGTGCGTGAGTGCGTGAGTGCGTGAGTGCGTGAGTGCGTGAGTGCGGGAGTGCGGGAGTGCGGGAGTGCGTCAGTGCGTCAGTGCGAAAGTGCGAAAGTGCTGATCGGATTCGTTGGCGGACTGGACGGAGAACGTAGAGGGCGATCGGATGGGCGGCAACGGAAGGTCGGGTTCGAGATGTCATCGGCAGGACATCCGGCATGGGAAGGTTTTCCCCCTCGCCCGCTGCGCGGGAGGCCCTCTCCCCCGCCCGGCCTTTCGCTCGTTCCTCGCGACGGCGGGCGACCCCTCCCCCAACTTCGGGGGAGGGGTGGTTGGGGATGGATCTCGGCGCTTCGGATGGTCCAGTGTTACCGCAGGCGCTCCTCGCGCGGGACGAGGGCGGAGCGCGATCGAATTCTCCCCCTCCCCCGGTTGCTCACCTGCGGACACGCAGTGCGATGCCCGTCGAAGCATCCCCGATCCGTCGGCCGCGTCAACCTCCTCCAGGGTTTTTGGGGGGGAGGTGGGCGAGTGGTGCTCGCCCGAAGGGGGCGCGCCTTCTCGCGCCGCACCCTCCGGCGCGCGCTCGAAGTCCTCCCCCTCTCCGCGAGGAACGAGCGGGGAGGGGGCCGGGGGGAGGGGCCCCAGCCCTATCGCCCGGCACCGAGCATGCGTACTTTGCGCCGCCATGAAGTACGCCAGCGCCGAAGACCGGCTGAACCCCGTTGCGCCCGAGGGCGCGGACGAGGCGACGCTGGGCGGCTACATGGCCGTCCACGGGCGCGCCGCCGCGTTCGAAGGCGGCGACGGCGATCCGTACACCGTCGCCGTGGAGACCGACGCCACCGGCGACGAGGCGCTGCCGTACGCCGGCTACCTGGTGTTCATCCGCTGGGCGCAGACCGGCTCCGCCATCATGGGCCACCTGGAAAGCGGCGACCTGGTGGCCGCCGCCAGCGAGGACGAGGCCCGGGCGATGCTGGAGGCGCTGCCCCTGCACCAGGTCCGCGCCCTGCTGGACGAGGCCATCGCACGCAGGCGCGCCGAGGCGAACGAGGGCTGACGGCCATCCGTCCCCCATCCGCCACGCACCGGCGTTCCGCCAGGCAACCACATCCACCGCACCGATGCTCAAGACGAGCCTGCTCCGCCTGAGCGAGAGCCCGACCGCGAAGAAGGTCATCACCAGGGCGCCGCTCTCGCGCTCCTTCGCCATGCGCTTCGTGGCCGGCGACACGCTGGACGACGCGCTGGGCGCCGCGCGCGACCTGAACGACGCCGGCCTTTCCGTCTCCCTGGACTTCCTGGGCGAATCCGTCCGCACCCGCGAAGAGGCCACCGAGGCCGCGGAGATGGCGGTGCGCACCCTGGAGGCCATCGTCCGCGACGGGCTGGAGGCCAACGTCTCGCTCAAGCCCACGCAGCTGGGGCTGGACATCGACGAGGCGTTCTGCCGCGAGAACGTCGAGCGCGTCCTGGCCCGCGCCCGCGAGCTGGGCGACGGCGAGGGCGAGATCTTCGTCCGCCTGGACATGGAAGGGAGCGCGTACACCGAGCGCACGGTGCGGCTGGTGGAGGAGCTGTGGGCCGCCGGATACCACAACGTGGGCACCGTCCTGCAGTCCATGCTCCGCCGCACCCCCGACGACCTGGAGCGGCTGACCGCGCTGGGCTCGCGGGTGCGGCTGGTGAAGGGCGCCTACCAGGAGCCGGAGTCCGTCGCCCATCCCGACAAGGCGGACGTGGACCGGGCCTACGTGGAAGGGATGAAGCGGCTGCTGGAAAGCGACACCTATCCCGCCATCGCCACGCACGACGAGGCGATCATCGACGCGGCGCGCCGCTTCGTCTGGGAGCGGGGGATCGCCAAGGAGTCCTTCGAGTTCCAGATGCTGTACGGCGTGCGCCGCGACCTGCAGACGCGGCTGCACGAGGAGGGCTACCGGGTGCGCGTCTACGTGCCCTTCGGCAACTCGTGGTATCCCTACCTGATGCGCCGCCTGGCGGAGCGCCCGGCCAACGTCCTCTTCATGGCGGGGAGCATCGCGAAGGAGGCGCGGGCGGAGGGGCTGCGAAAGCCGGCGATGGCCGTGGGCGCCGGGCTGGTGGCGGGGATCGCCGCCGTGCTGATGCTCCGCCGCCGCAAGTAGCCCGGTGTCGTCCCTCATCTACCGGATCCGCGTCCCGGAGCCGCACACCCACCTGGTCGCCGTCGAGCTGGAGGCCGCGGACGTCCACGAGGCCACCTCGCTGGTGATGCCCTCGTGGACCCCGGGCTCGTACCTGCTGCGCGAGTTCGCGCGCAACGTGGTGCAGTTCGAGGCGGCGGACGGGGCCTGGCGCCCTCTTCCCTTCCAGAAGACGGACAAGGGCACCTGGCGGGTGGACGCCCCGCCCGACGGCACCCTGCGCGCCCGCTGGATCGTGAGCGCGGACGAGCTGACGGTGCGCACCTCCCACGTCGACACGACCCACGCGTACCTGAACGGCGCCAGCGTCTTCCTCTACCTGGACGGGCGCCAGCACCAGCCGGCGGAGGTGGAGGTCGATCCGCCGGAGGGGTGGTGGATCACCACGCCCCTGCAGGCGCTGGGCGAGACGCGGTTCCGCGCGGCCAGCTTCGACGAGCTGGTGGACTCGCCGTTCGAGATCGGCAAGCACCACCGGCTGGAGTGGGAGGTGCACGGGGTCACGCACCGCTACGCCATCTGGGGGCGCGGCAACGTGGACCCGCGGCGGCTGGTGGACGACACCGCCCGCATCGTCCGCGCGGAGCGGGCGATGTTCGGCCTGCTCCCCTACCCCGCCTTCACCTTCATCCTGCACCTGGCCAGCGGCGGGGGCGGCGGGCTGGAGCACCGCAACAGCACCTCGCTGCTGGCGGACCGCTGGGCCTTCCGCGGGCCGGCGTACGAGAACTTCCTGGGGCTCGTCGCCCACGAGCTCTTCCACGCCTGGAACGGCAAGCGCATCCGCCCCGCCGCGCTGGGCCCGTTCGACTACACGCGCGAGAACTACACGCGGGACCTGTGGGTGGTGGAGGGGATCACCACCTACTACACGGACCTGCTGCTGCGCCGCGCGGGGCTCATCCCCCAGGACCGGTACCTCGCCAAGCTGGGGGAGATGATCTCCCGCTTCCAGACGCTGCCGGGGCGCGCGGTGCAGCCGCTGGCGGATGCGTCGTTCGACACCTGGATCAAGTTCTACCGCCCGGACGCCAACACGCCCAACGCCACCATCTCGTACTACCAGAAGGGCGCGCTGGTGGCGATGCTGCTGGACCTGCGCATCCGCGCCGCCACGCAGAACGCGCGCTCGCTGGACGACGTGATGCGCGTGCTGTGGGAGCGCTACGGCGCGCGGGACGAAGGGTTCCCGGAATCCGCGGTGGAGGCGGTGGCGGAGGAGGTGGCGGGGATTCCGCTCGGCGGCTTCTTCGACCACGCGCTGCGCTCCACGGCGGAGCTGGACTACGCGGACGCGCTCGCCGCCGCGGGGCTGATGCTGGCACCCATGCACTCGCCGCCCCCTGCCGCCGCTCCCGCCGCCGGCGCCGGTGCGGGACCGACCGCGGATCCATCCGCGGAACCCGAAGCGGAGCAGCCGGCGGGGGTGCCTGCGGGGGGCGCGGCGGGGGCTCCGGCAGGCGCCGGCGCGGCCACGGGGGGCCTGCGCGGGCCCACGGAGTCGCGCACGGGGCTGCAGCTGCGCACGGAGGGATCGCGCATCGTGGTGGCGCACGTGCTGGCGGGGAGCGCCGCCTGGCGCGCCGGCGTGAACGCGGGCGACGAGCTGGTGGCGCTGGACGGCATCCGCATCCCCGCGCCGGACTGGCTGAACGCGCGCATCGTGGAGCGCCCGGCCGGCAGCCACGTCGCGCTCACCGTCTTTCGCCGCGACGAGCTGCTGAACCTGGCGCTGCAGGTGGAGACCGGCCCCCCGCAGATGCTGGTGCTGAAGCGCGTGGAGAACCCCTCCGCACAGCAGCAGGCCGTCCTCGCCGACTGGCTGCGCACCGACGTGCCGGACCCGCCCGTCACGGGAACCTCGTCGCCGCCCGGCGCCTCGCCGGCGGCGCCGGTCACGTGACGGACTCGGCGCCCGACATCGTTTTCCTGAGGGAGGCGCCGCCCGATCTCACCTTCGGACTGCAACGGCGGGGCGCCGTCGATCTCCCGTCCCGCTGCCGAGAGGCACCCCAGTGAGGACGAACGCCTTGCGCAGCGTTGTTTTCCTGAGGGAGGCGCCGCCCCGATCTCACCCTTCACACCGAACCCGGGCGCCGACCGAAGGATCTCCTCTCCCGTGCTGGGGGTGAGCGGGAACGGCAGGGCCCCTCGCCTTGCCGGGACGGCGTCTCTCACGAGCGGCCAGGGGTTGACGCGAGCGGTGGAAAGGTGTAGGTTTTTCGCTCTGTGCGCGGGCATTGGCGCGTGCGCAGACCGGGGTTCGGGACGTGGCGCAGCCCGGTAGCGCACCTGAATGGGGTTCAGGGGGTCGCCGGTTCAAATCCGGCCGTCCCGACTGTGTAAATTGAGGCCCGACAACGATTTACGTTGTTGGGCCTCAATGCATTTTTCGGAAAAATGGGTTCGATTTTGGGGCGTTTTCCGAGAGATTTCGATGCGCGACTGCTTTTAGGTGTGCTACCGCTCAGGAAATATGGCGCAAAACGCTGCTTTACAAACCAAACCGATCTAGCCACTCTCGGACTGTAGAGCGACTGGACCGCCTTGTAGGTCGAGGTATCGTCGCATGTCGCGACGAACAGTTGCCGCCCGCGCACGAACGAGTTCGTGCGCGCGATCTTGGTAGACTCGCTCTCTCGTTTCCGAGTTGAGATGGCCGGTGAGGCGATTGAGCACGCGCGAATCGCTTGTGAACTCCGGAGCCAAGTCGGTGGCCGTTCGTCGTATGCCGTAGAACCCACGTCCCGGTCGGTGCTCCACCCCCGCACGTGCTTCCAGCGCTCGGAACATCTTGCGAATAGCCGTCAGTCCGAGGTGCCGCTCTGTGCATTGTTCCACGGTCGCGCGACCGTTCTTCATACGGCCGGAAGGAAACAAATAGTAGTTGCTGATCGCTTGCTCTCGGTAGGCAGCTTCCGCGGCCGCTAGATACCCTGACGTCAGGGCAGCATCCACCCGCTCACGAAGCTCTGGATGCAGGTCAACGGTTTCGCCCGGCTTCTTGATTCGCCCGTGCACAACGAATTGACCCATGCCGAACCCGCCGGCCGCGTCGAGCACCAGATCGCTCCGTCGGGCACGTAGCGCCTGTCCAATGCGCAACTCCGCGGCGAGATCCAGCAGCAGTGCGAGCCGGGGGTCCGCCTGCGGCAGCGCTCGGAACAATGCTGCTGTTTCGTGAATGGTGTACCGCGGGCGATTCACCGCAACCCCGACGCCAGTCAGAGTCTCCCACTCGTCTCTCAGCCGGGCTTTCCAGTTCTTTCGCGGCATCGCAGCTCGTTCCGGGATGAGACCTTCCTCGCGAAGCC